>NZ_JACVUL010000050.1:0-294 GCF_016516575.1 Kosakonia sp. S57
TACCTTAAAGAACCTTTCCCTGCAGTGTCCACACAGATTGTCTGATGAAAAGTAAATAGCAAGGCGTCTTGCGAGTGAGACTTTGTGTCCCCTTCGTCTAGAGGCCCAGGACACCGCCCTTTCACGGCGGTAACAGGGGTTCGAATCCCCTAGGGGACGCCACTTGCTGGTCTGTGAGTGAAAGTCACCTGCCGATGTATCTCAAACCTGATTCCTGTCTGACAGCGAGTCATGTCTGAGATATTTGCTCTTTAAAAATCTGGATCAAGCTGAAAATTGAAACACAGAACAATG
>NZ_JACVUL010000051.1:0-274 GCF_016516575.1 Kosakonia sp. S57
GCCTTATCCGGCCTACGGGTTCGTGCCCTTTTGTAGGCCTGATAAGCGCAGCGCCATCAGGCATGTTTTTGGGAACCACGGTCGAACACCCTGCTCGCTTTTTGCCGGATGACGGCGTACCGCCTTATCCGGCCTACGGGTTCGTGCCCTTTTGTAGGCCTGATAAGCGTAGCGCCATCAGGCATGTTTTTGAGAGCAAGGGGCGAACACCCTGCCCGCTTTATTGCCGGATGACGGCGTACCGCCTTATCCGGCCTACGGGTTCGTGCCCTTT
>NZ_JACVUL010000052.1:0-240 GCF_016516575.1 Kosakonia sp. S57
CGGTTCGCCTCTGTCCGCCATCCATGGCGTCCAGACCTTGTCATTCACGCTCCGGTTCGCCGATTTCAGCGGGGGTCAACATCGTCGCTGTGAGATGGATGTCCAATGAAAAACAGTCGCTGCTGGAACCGCCCAGGCCGGATAAGCGTTCACGCGCCATCCGGCATTCTCTTCGCGGCACCGATTGCCGGATGGCGGCTTCGCCTTATCCGGCCTACGGTAACGAAGCCGCTGGAACCG
>NZ_JACVUL010000053.1:0-239 GCF_016516575.1 Kosakonia sp. S57
GCGACCAATTGATTAAAAGTCAACTGCTCTACCAACTGAGCTAACGACCCATACAGGGTAGCGACTTCGAAGATAAATCTTTGGAACCACTGAATTCGTGGCAATTGTGCAGGATGAGTCGGCTTTCGCCGGCGGGCTGTTGCTGACGCAACGCTATCCTTCACATTTAACATCGCGATCGCGATATTAAATTGGTGGGTCGTGCAGGATTCGAACCTGCGACCAATTGATTAAAAGTC
>NZ_JACVUL010000054.1:0-235 GCF_016516575.1 Kosakonia sp. S57
GACTTTTAATCAATTGGTCGCAGGTTCGAATCCTGCACGACCCACCAATTTCGATAATTGGTGAAGGTGTCAGACGTGAAGGATAACGTTGCGTCAGCAACGGTGAAGCGAAAGCCGAATCCACCTGCACGACACACCACTTCGAAGAATCCCTGCAAAGGGTCGTTAGCTCAGTTGGTAGAGCAGTTGACTTTTAATCAATTGGTCGCAGGTTCGAATCCTGCACGACCCACCA
>NZ_JACVUL010000055.1:0-232 GCF_016516575.1 Kosakonia sp. S57
GGCATGGGGTCAGGTGGGACCACCGCGCTAGTGCCGCCAGGCAAATTCTTTGTGCCCGGAACGTCTCTTTTACCCTGATGCGGCGTTGGCTGCGCTCGTAAAGTCAGTCACATACTTCAGTATGCTCTTTCCTTTCCGTCACTTGCCGCCTTGCCTCAGCGCAAAAGCGTTCGTTCCTTCAAATCTGGTATCAGCTGAAAATCATCTCTCATCCGCCAAAACATCTTCGGCG
>NZ_JACVUL010000056.1:0-226 GCF_016516575.1 Kosakonia sp. S57
GCCGACCCCCTCCTTGTAAGGGAGGTGCTCTCCCAGCTGAGCTAATCACCCGATACTGCGCTGGATACTGCTAAGTGGTGGGTCGTGCAGGATGACTCGGCTTTCGCCTCGCCCTACGGGCCGTTGCTGTCGCAACGTTATCCTTCACGTTAAAACACTTCACCAGACTTAATAGTGGTGGGTCGTGCAGGATTCGAACCTGCGACCAATTGATTAAAAGTCAACT
>NZ_JACVUL010000057.1:0-208 GCF_016516575.1 Kosakonia sp. S57
CGAGAAGATCGGTATCGACATCAGCTCCAGCGACAGCTACAACCTGGCTGCAGCGGGCTCTTCCGGTACTGCTCTGAACACCAAAGCCATGGCTTCCGGTGACACCGTTAACGGTACCCAGCGTCAGACTCAGGCTGTTGGCTTCGACGTTCTGAAAGGTAAAGTGACCGGCGGCGCGAGCGGTACTGCTTCCGGCTCCACTCCGCTG
>NZ_JACVUL010000005.1:0-248380 GCF_016516575.1 Kosakonia sp. S57
TCGCCTCTGTCCGCCATCCATGGCGTCCAGACCTTGTCATTCCCGCTTCGGCTCGCCGATTTCAGCGGGGACACAACCCCTCGCTGTAAGATGGGCGTCCACTGAAAAATTGTTGCTGCTGAAACCGCGTAGGCCGGATAAGCGTTTACGCGCCATCCGGCATTATGTTCGCGGCATCGATTGCCTGATGGCGGCTTCGCCTTATCAGGCCTACGAAATGACAAAACCTACCTCAACACATAGTGCATCAGCACATAATCCCCTTGCGGGGAGACGCCTTTGGCCTCAACGCGCCAGCCGTGGCGCTGATAAAAGTCGAGCGCTGTTTTATTGCGCAGCAAACACTTTAGCGCGCCGGTGCTGCTAAAGGTACTCTGCACATGCTCAAGCAGCGCGCTGCCCACGCCTTTTCCCTGAAACGCAGGGTCGATAAACAAATTATGCAGGAAGTTATCGTTCTCCAGGACCGATGCGAACCCCATCCGGTGCCCGTCCTCTTCCGCCACCCAGATCACCTCGCCCAGCGTCGCGGAGTCAAAATCTTCCAGAGCCCAGTCGCGGCTATCCAGCCAGGTCCAGGCTTCTTTACGGGCATGCAGATACAGGGTACGCAGAAACGGCCTGTCACTCTCCTGCCAGCGGCGGATAATCACAGGCGCTCCCGGTTAACGATGATAGAAAATGTCGCCATTGTAGGCTTTGAGGATTTTGCCGTCGGCATCGGTGATCAACACGTAGTTGCCGCCCATGTAGGTCCAGTGGCTACCGGCATCCGGCGCGGGAAGGTTACGTAACTTCCACTGCTTAATGTTGTAATCGTCGCTGCGGTACATCTCCGGCACCGTGTCGCCAATGGTGAATTTGGTAAAGTCGGCAACAAACTCTTTCACTTCAAATGACTGTGTGCCGCTTGCAGGCGGCGTCGCGGGCGGCGTTTCAGCATAGGTTACTGAAGCCGTCGCCAGCAGCGCACCCAGAAGCAACATTTTTGTTTTACGCATACTCTCTCCAGGTTGTTCTTATACATTTCACGTAGTTGCATAAATAGCACGACATCATTGCCGTTTACAGACAGCGGAGCAACCAGCAAAAAATAACGCTTTGGTAAAAAGTGTAAGCAAACCCAGGAAAAAGCAGTGCGGGCGGAGAAACAATTTCGCTCTCCGCCCGGCAGGTTTGGGAGTAATCCTGGCAGGATCAGCCCGCAAACCCCTCCAGCACGATTTTGCCCACCGCGCGCTGGCTCTCAAGCAGCGCATGGGCCTTACGCAGGTTAGCCGCGGTGATCGCACCGCCGTGCTCGCCCAGCGTGGTTTTCAGCACGCCGCTGTCGATCAACTCCGCAACCCGCGTCAGCAACTGATGCTGGGCAATCATATCGTCAGTGGTGAACATCGAGCGGGTAAACATAAACTCCCAGTGCAGCGACAGGCTCTTCGCTTTCAGCGGCATTGCATCCAGGCTGTCGGGATCGTCAATCAGCGCCAGTTTGCCCTGCGGTTTAAGGGCGTTAATCAGCTGCTGATAGTGATCCTGCGTATTGGTCAGGCTGGCGACGTGCGTCACCTCTTTGATGCCGATCCGCGCCAGCTCTTCGGTCAGCGGCTTGCTGTGGTCAATCACATGGTGCGCGCCGCGATCTTTCACCCACTGCTGGCTGGCAGGGCGCGATGCGGTGCCGATCACCGTCATGCGGGTAAGCTGGCGCGCCAGCTGCGTCAGAATCGAACCGACACCGCCCGCTGCGCCGACAATCAGCAGCACATCACCGTCGTTGCCACTTTCTTTTACGCCGAGGCGGTCAAACAGCAGCTCCCAGGCGGTAATGGCTGTCAGGGGCAGGGCGGCGGCAGAGGCGTTATCAAGGGAAGCGGGTTTACGCGCCACAATGCGCTCATCAACCAGCTGATATTCGCTGTTGCTCCCCGGGCGGGTTAGTGCCCCGGCGTACCACACTTCATCGCCCGGCTGAAACAGGGTGACCGACTCGCCGACCTCTTTCACTACGCCCACGGCGTCCCAGCCGAGCACGCGCGGCGTATCGGCATTAAAACCGGCGCGCACTTTGGTATCCACCGGGTTCACGGAGATGGCTTTCACTTCCACCAGCAGATCGTGTCCGCTGGCTTGCGGTTGCGGCAGGTCAATATCGGTGAGGGCATCAAGGTTGCTGCCGCCAGCGGCGGCGCGGGTAATGGCGATGGCTTTCATAACAGGCTCCGTTTTGTTGGGTTTTCATCACTACCGCTAAGGGTAGACAACGTTGCTTTGATGAAAAACCAGCAAAATGGAGCAGCACTTATCGTTCTCGAGTGAAAATGCAGTGCCGGATGGCGGTTACGCCTTCTCCGGCCTGCAAGTTACAAATCGTGGTTGGGCACCGGGATATCGGCGCTGACGCGCTGATCCTGCTCGTCAAAGATCATGCAGTGGCGGCTGTCGAAGGCGAGGGCGATCTTCTGCCACGGGCGGAAATGCACATCCCCCGGCAGCAGGATTTTAATATTGTCGTGACCGTAGCACTGACCAAACAGATAGGTGTTGTTGCCCAGCCGCTCTACCACTTCGCACTGAAACTCAAGGGGCACGCCGCCCGTCATCTCTGTTGCGAGGTGCTCCGGGCGAATACCGAGCGTAATGGCCGCGCCCACCTCCAGCGGTGAAGTGGTGATGCCGAGCGTCAGCTGGTGGCCCTGAGCAAGGGTAATAGTGACTTCACCAGGCTGCCACTGGCTTACCGTTGCTGGGAGGAAGTTCATCTTTGGCGAGCCGATAAAACCGGCGACAAACTTGTTTTTCGGGTTGTAGTAGAGCGACATCGGTGAGCCCATCTGCTCAACGTTGCCGTAATTCATCACTACGATTTTGTCCGCCAGCGTCATCGCCTCAACCTGGTCATGGGTAACATAGACCATGGTGGTTTTCAGCTCCTGATGCAGGCGGGCGATATGCAGGCGCATCTCGACGCGCAGTTCTGCATCGAGGTTAGAAAGAGGTTCATCGAACATAAAGACGCGCGGGTTACGCACAATCGCGCGGCCGATGGCGACGCGCTGGCGCTGGCCACCGGAGAGCTGCTTCGGTTTGCGATCCAGCAGGTGGCTTAATTGCAGGGTCTTCGCCACCATCTCCACCTGGCGGCGGATCTCCTCTTTCGGCACTTTGTTCACTTTCAGGCCGTAGCCCATGTTCTCCGCCACAGTCATATGGGGGTAGAGCGCATAGGACTGGAACACCATCGAGACACCGCGATGGGCGGGCGCAACATCGTTCATCACTTCATCGCCAATCAGCACTTCGCCTTCACTCACCTCTTCCAGCCCGGCAATCATGCGCAGCATGGTGGATTTCCCGCAGCCGGAGGGGCCGACAAACACCGCAAACTCGCCGTCATCAATCGACAGATTGACATTGTTCAGCGTCACCGTGTCGCCAAACCGTTTGGTGACATTTCTCAGTCGTATATTGGACATCAACGTTCCCCGAATGTAATAGCCGTTACTGGCCGTTTGTCAGCTGTTTTGTTTTACGTATAACAATCAGGAGACAGTGCTGCTCAACGGCGAAAAATCATGGTCTGACTATAACTTCCACGGATTTAGCGCCCTATACTCAATTTTCATTTCTGTAACATTGGTCACATAACGCAACGTTTATTCTCGTTTTATCAGTGCGTAAAGCGTAGCGTATAACAAATCCGATAAGGCGAGTGAATACGTCTTAAGCCCTGCAATATCAGGTGGTTTGCCAGAGCAGTGACCTGATGATGCGCCATAAAAACCATGAAATTGTTATACCTTGACATGAGGTTGATAATGAAAAAGAAGACCCTTACCGCACTGATTTTGACAACGCTTGCCGCCGGGCAGCTTGTCGGCTTGCAGGCGCATGCCGCCGCCCAGCAACTCAATGTCTGGGAAGACATCAAAAAATCTTCCGGCATCCAGGATGCGGTGCGCGATTTTGAGCAGAAATATAACGTCAAAGTTAACGTGCAGGAGATGCCCTACGCCCAGCAGCTGGAGAAACTCCGCCTCGATGGCCCGGCGGGCATCGGCCCGGATGTGTTGGTGATCCCCAATGATCAGTTGGGCGGCGCGGTTGTGCAAGGCCTGCTGACCCCCCTGAATCTGGACAAAGAAAAGGTTGACGCCTTTACGCCTGCCTCCATCAACGCCTTCCGCCTCGACAACACCCTGTATGGCGTGCCGAAAGCGGTAGAGACGCTGGTGCTGATCTACAACAAAGATCTTATCGACAAGCCGCTGCAAAGCCTGCCGGAGTGGCTCGACTACTCGAAAAAACAGCGCGCGCAGAACAAATATGGCCTGCTGGCGAAGTTCGATCAGATTTACTACAGCTGGGGCGCGATTGGCCCGATGGGCGGCTATCTGTTCGGTAAAAACGACAAAGGCGGCTATAACCCACAAGATATCGGCCTCAATAAACCCGGCGCGGTGGAAGCCGTTACCTTCCTGAAAAACTTCTATGCCGAGGGGGTATTCCCGTCGGGGATCCTCGGCGATAACGGCCTCAACGCCATCGATTCGCTGTTTACCGAGAAAAAAGCGGCGGCGGTGATTAACGGCCCGTGGGCGTTCCAGCCCTATGAAGCTGCCGGCATTAACTACGGCGTTGCGCCGCTGCCGAACCTGCCGGATGGCAAACCGATGAGCTCCTTCCTCGGCGTGAAAGGGTATGTCGTCTCGACCTGGAGCAAAGACAAAGCGCTGGCGCAGCAATTTATCGAATTTATCAACCAGCCGCAGTACGTGAAGACGCGCTATATCGCCACGCGCGAAATTCCGGCGCAGAAAGCGATGATTGATGATCCAGTGATCAAAAACGACGAGAAGGCGAGTGCCGTCGCGGTGCAGGCCGCCCGCGCAACCGCGATGCCGGGCATTCCGGAGATGGGTGAAGTGTGGGGCCCGGCAAACGCCGCGCTGGAGCTGAGCCTGACCGGTAAACAGGCTCCGCAGGCAGCGCTGGATGCCGCTGCTAAGCAGATCCAGATGCAGGTCGAAGCGATGCAGGCCAGTAACCAGTAACCGCGTGTTGGTACAGAGACGGGAGGGGGACCTCCCGTTGTCGAAAAGGAGTCGTACGTGATTATCAGTCCCAGCGAACATTTTGCCAAAGCGCCCGGCGCAGGGCGTCACGCGTGGTGCGGGCTGCTGTTGGCCATCGTGCCGGGCTTTGGCCAGTTCTACCATCGCCAGTGGCTGAAAGGCCTTATCTTTCTTGTGCTGCTGGCGAGTTTTACCGGCATCTTCTCTGATTTTTTGCGCGAAGGGCTGTGGGGGTTATACACCCTTGGCGAAGAGGTGCCGCGCGACAACTCCATCTTCCTGCTGGCAGAAGGGATCATCAGCGTGCTGATTATCGCCTTTGGCCTGATGGTGTGGGGACTCTCAATGCGCGACGCGTGGCTGAATGGTAAAAAACGCGACGCCGGTAAGCCGCTTAACAGCGTGCGCAAACAGTACCAGATGCTGCTCAGCGACGGCTTTCCCTACCTGATGATCAGCCCGGGCTTTATCCTGCTGGTGTTCGTGGTGATTTTCCCGATCCTCTTCGGCTTCGCCATCGCCTTTACCAACTACAACCTCTACCACACGCCGCCCGCTAAACTGGTCGACTGGGTCGGGTTAAAGAACTTCATCAATATTTTTACCCTGTCGATCTGGCGCTCAACCTTCTTTGATGTGCTGCAATGGACGGTGGTGTGGACGCTGCTGGCGACCACCTTGCAGTGCAGCGTCGGCGTGCTGCTGGCGATCCTCGTGAACCAGAAAGATCTGCGCTTTAAGCCGCTGATACGCATAATTTTTATCCTGCCGTGGGCGGTGCCGGGCTTTGTCACTATTCTGGTTTTCGCCGGGATGTTTAACGACTCCTTTGGCGTCATTAACAATGCGATCCTCGCCTTCTTCGGCATCGACCCGAAACCGTGGCTGACGGATCCCTTCTGGACCAAAACCGCGCTGATCATGATGCAAACCTGGCTCGGTTTCCCGTTTGTCTTTGCCATGACTACCGGCGTATTGCAGGCGATTCCCGACGATTTGTATGAAGCGGCGAAGATGGATGGCGCGGGCACCTTTACCCGGCTGCGCACTATTACGCTGCCGCTGGTGCTCTACTCGATTGCGCCGATCATCATCACGCAATACACCTTCAACTTTAACAACTTCAACATCATCTACCTGTTTAACAACGGCGGACCGGCGGTGGCTGGCGCGAACGCGGGCGGTACCGACATTCTGGTGTCGTGGATCTATAAGCTGACGATGTCCTCATCGCAGTACGCCATCGCGGCCACCATCACCATCCTGCTGTCGATTTTTGTTGTCGGCCTGGCGTTGTGGCAGTTCCGCGCCACCAAATCGTTCAAAAACGACGACATGGCATAAGGGAATAAAATGGCTCAATCACAAAGTATTCGCCGCGAGAAGGTTATTCGCCTGACGCTCTCCTGGCTGGTGATAGCAGCGGTATCGCTGACAATTATCTACCCGCTGGTGTGGACGATTGGCGCGTCGCTGAATGCCGGCAACAGCCTGCTCAGCACCTCGATCATCCCGGAAAATCTCTCGTTCCAGCACTATGCCGATCTCTTTAACGGCCAGGTGAACTACCTCACCTGGTACTGGAACTCGATGAAGATCAGCCTGCTGACGATGATCCTGACCTTAATCAGCGTCAGCTTTACCGCCTACGCCTTTTCGCGCTTTCGCTTTAAAGGGCGCCAGAACGGGCTGATGCTCTTTTTGCTATTGCAGATGATCCCGCAGTTCTCGGCGCTGATTGCGATTTTCGTTCTCTCGCAGCTGCTCGGGCTTATCAACAGCCATATGGCGCTGGTGCTGATCTACGTTGCCGGGATGATCCCAATGAACACCTATCTGATGAAGGGCTACCTGGATGCCATTCCGCGCGATCTTGATGAGTCCGCGCGCATGGATGGTGCCAGCAATTTCCGCATCTTTATTGAGATTATCCTGCCGCTGTCGAAACCGATTATCGCCGTAGTGGCGCTCTTCTCCTTCACCGGCCCGCTGGGGGATTTCATCCTCTCAAGCACCATTTTGCGCACGCCGGATAAATACACGCTGCCGATTGGGCTCTATAACCTGGTGGCGCAAAAAATGGGTGCCAGCTACACCACTTACGCCGCGGGTGCGGTGCTGATTGCGGTGCCGGTGGCGATCCTCTACCTGGCGTTACAAAAATACTTCGTCTCCGGCCTCACCTCCGGCAGTACAAAAGGATAAGCATATGAAAAGACTGACTCCCGCTCTGCTGGCGGTATGCCTCGCTGCCAGTTTTTCTGCCAGCGCAGTGACCACGCGCCCGTTTACCCAAATGCCCGCCGACTTTATTAAAGGGGCGGATATCTCCACGCTGCTCGATGCGGAAAAGCACGGGGCGAAATTCTATAACGACAAAAACCAGCCGCAGGATGCGCTGGCTATCCTGAAAGCCAACGGCGTCAACTATGTGCGCCTGCGGCTGTGGGTCGACCCGAAAGATGCGCAGGGAAATGCCTACGGCGGCGGCGATAACGATCTCGCCACCACCCTTGCGCTGGCGAAGCGGGCAAAAGCGCAGGGCATGAAGCTGCTGATCGATCTGCACTACAGCGATTTCTGGACCGATCCGGGCAAGCAGTTCAAGCCCAAAGCCTGGGAGAAGCTCGATTATCCGCAGCTGAAAAGCCGTGTGCATGACTACACCCGCGACACGATTGCGCAGTTTAAGCAGGCGGGCGTGCTGCCGGATATGGTGCAGATTGGCAATGAAATCAACGGCGGTATGCTCTGGCCGGAGGGCAAAAGCTGGGGGCAGGGCGGCGGCGAGTTTGACCGGCTGGCCGGGCTGCTCACGGCCGGAATCGATGGGGTCAAAGAGAACCTGAATAACGGCGAGCAGGTGAAGATCATGCTGCACCTCGCCGAAGGTACCAAAAATGACACCTTCCGCTGGTGGTTTGATGAGATAACCAAACGCAACGTACCTTTCGATGTGATTGGCCTGTCGATGTACACCTACTGGAACGGGCCAATCAGCGCCCTGCAGGCCAACATGGATGACATCAGCAAGCGCTACAACAAAGATGTCATCGTCGTCGAAGCGGCCTATGCCTATACGCTGGCCAACTGCGATAACGCTGAGAACAGCTTCCAGGCGAAAGAGGAGAAAGCGGGCGGCTACCCGGCGACGGTGCAGGGGCAGTATGACTATGTGCACGATTTAATGCAGTCGGTCATTAATGTGCAGGGCCAGCGCGGCAAGGGCATTTTCTACTGGGAACCGACCTGGATTGCCGTGCCGGGCAACGGCTGGGCCACGCCCGCCGGTATGAAATATATCAATGACCACTGGAAAGAGGGCAATGCGCGAGAAAACCAGGCGCTGTTTGATTGCCAGGGAAAAGTGCTGCCGTCGGTGAAAGTCTTTAATTAATTATCGTGTTGTAAATTTCAGGAATGAATAATGAATAAATTTGCGCCTTTAAGCCCGAAGGTCGTCTCGCTATTGCATGGCGCGGACTATAACCCGGAGCAGTGGGAAAACTATCCCGGTATTATCGATAGCGATATTGCCATGATGCAGCAGGCAAAATGTAATGTTATGTCGGTCGGAATATTTAGCTGGTCGAAACTCGAGCCGCAGGAGGGGGTATTTAATTTCGCCTGGCTCGATGAAGTCATAGAAAAATTATATGCCGCCGGTATCCATATATTTCTCGCCACGCCGAGCGGTGCGCGTCCGGCGTGGATGTCGCAAAAATACCCGCAAGTGCTGCGCGTCGGGCGCGATCGCGTGCCCGCGCTGCATGGCGGTCGCCACAACCACTGCATGAGCTCGCCGGTCTACCGTGAAAAGACGCTGAAGATCAACACACTGCTGGCGGAGCGTTACGGGCAGCATCCGGCGGTGCTCGGCTGGCACATCTCCAACGAGTATGGCGGCGAGTGCCACTGCGATTTATGCCAGCAGAAGTTCCGCGACTGGCTGAAGGCGCGCTATCAGACGCTGGAGGCGCTGAACCACGCCTGGTGGAGCGACTTCTGGAGCCACACCTACAGCGACTGGTCGCAAATTGAGTCCCCTGCGCCGCAGGGCGAAGTCTCCATTCATGGCCTGAATCTCGACTGGCGGCGTTTTAACACCGCGCAGGTAACCGATTTCTGCCGCCATGAAGTTGCCCCGCTGAAGGCCGCCAATGCGGCGCTGCCGGTGACCACCAACTTTATGGAGTACTTCTACGACTACGACTACTGGCAGCTTGCCGAGGCGATCGACTTTATCTCCTGGGACAGCTACCCGATGTGGCACCGCGATAAAGATGAAACCCAGCTTGCCTGCTACACCGCCATGTATCACGACATGATGCGCACCCTGAAAGGCGGCAAGCCCTTCGTGCTGATGGAGTCGACGCCAAGCGTCACTAACTGGCAGCCGACCAGCAAGCTGAAAAAGCCGGGCATGCACATTCTCTCCTCTTTGCAGGCGGTGGCGCACGGCGCCGATTCGGTGCAGTACTTCCAGTGGCGCAAAAGCCGTGGCTCGGTGGAGAAGTTCCACGGCGCAGTGATTGATCACGTCGGCCATCTTGATACCCGCGTTGGCCGTGAAGTCTCTGCCCTTGGCGAGATGCTCAGCAAGCTGACGCCGGTCATGGGTTGTCGCACCGAGGCGCGGGTGGCGATCATCTTCGACCAGCAGAACCGCTGGGCGCTGGATGATGCGCAGGGGCCGCGCAATAAAGGCATGGAGTATGAGAAGACGGTGAACGAACACTACCGCCCCTTCTGGGAGAAGGGCGTGGCGGTGGATGTGATTAATGCCGATGCCGATCTCAGCCGCTACCATTTAGTTATCGCCCCGATGCTCTATATGGTGCGCGACGGCTTCGCCGAACGCGCCGAGACTTTTGTCGCCAGCGGCGGTCATCTGGTCACGTCCTACTGGAGCGGCGTGGTCAATGAGAGCGATCTCTGCCATCTGGGCGGTTTCCCCGGCCCGCTGCGCAACTTGCTCGGCATCTGGGCAGAGGAGATCGACTGTCTCGACGACCAGGAACGCAACCTGGTGCAGGGGCTGGCGGGCAACGAAGCGGGCTTACAGGGGCCATATCAGGTGCGCCATCTCTGCGAGCTGATTCAGCTTGAGGGCGCGCAGCCGCTGGCAACCTACCGGGATGATTTCTATGCCGGTCGCCCGGCGGTCACGGTCAACGCCTTCGGCAAGGGCAAAGCCTGGCATGTCGCCTCGCGTAACGATCTCGCCTTCCAGCGGGACTTCTTCGCCAATCTCATCGACACGCTGTCGCTGCCGCGTGCGCTTAACGTTGAGCTGCCGCCAGGCGTGGTGGCAACCGCGCGAGAAGATGGTGAACAGGCGTTTGTCTTTATTCAAAACTTCACCGGGCAGCAGCAGAGCATCACGCTGCCGCCGGGTTATCACGACTGTCTGAGCGACGCCGCCGTCAGCGGTGCGCTGGTGCTCAAACCCTGGGATTGCCGCGTCGTTCGCCGCGACGCCTAACCCCACTCTGCGCGCCTGCCCATCCGGGCAGGCGTTTTTTTATCTGCTGATTACGGAGCCCTGCAATGGTAAGCCTTAAATCCTTCCTGCATTACTTCTCTGAGGCCAAACCGGCCACCCCGCTCAGCGACGCTGAGGTGTTGAAAATTGAGCGACTGGCCGCGGCGTTTGGCGGTGAGGCAAATATTGAACAGGTTGATGCCTGTCTGACACGCCTGCGCGTCACGGTAAAAGAGTTAACCCGGGTCGATTCGCAGGCGCTACAGGATGAGGGCGCGCTGGGCGTGATTATTCTCGGCCAACAGGTGCACGCTATTTTTGGCAAGCAATCTGACGCACTGCGTAAATTACTCGATGAGCGTTTCTCTGCTCGTTAGTAATAAAAAAGGGATACCCGAAACGGGTATCCCAAATAAACAATAACGAACGCAGTGGCAATATAAACCTGCAAGGCTCAGAGATAAATAACGATTTTACTAACAGAGTGGGTTAATAAAGGCGAAAAAAATATCGCACTTATTTACCACCAGGCTTCCACCTGCACACCAAAGTTCCAGGTGTTATTTTTGGTGCCATCTTCAAATGCTTTGCCATCTTCAGAGTCATTTAAATAAGAGGCGAAGAGGCGCAGCTCCGGACGCGACATAAAATCGGCACCGTCAGCAAGACCCAGCGCGATAGTGTACTTCTCGCCGCTCTGCTTATAGTTGGTGCCGTTTTTGTAGTTATCCTTCTGGTAAAAGCCGCCCACTTCACCAATCAGACGCACATATTCGGTGAACTGATACTGCGCACGGCCAACCAGCGACACAAGACGGGATTTGTCAGTAAACGCAGTGGTATCTTCGGCCGCGCCGTAGGTCAACACATGGTTAAAGGAGAAGCGGTCGGTGATTGGGATAAGCCCGGTGTTGATCACGCGATAGCCGGTAGCGTCGTTGACATAGTTCCACATGTCGTACCAGCCGCCGCCCTGCGACACCATATTCTGCGCCAGCCCTTTGTTGGCGTACTGCAACACCAGCTTGTTATAGCCGCCGAGCATATCCTGGCTGATTTCACCGGTCAGCATCACGCCATCATCCGCGTCATACAGCCCGCCGTAGGCCTTCTGCTTTTTGGTGGGATTCGGCATGGCGTAATCAATGCCAAACTCCGTCCATGCGCCCGCCCACGGTTTCCAGCCGGCATAGCGCAGGTCCAGATAGTTAATATTGACGTCATTGTCGTTATCAACGCGGTAATCCACGTCATTGGCATCGCCGCGGATCCACGCAAAAGAGACGGCGCCCGGCCCGAAGGTGTAGTTTTCGATCCCCGCACCAGAGCCGGAGATGTTCCAGTATTTGGTATCGATAATATGTAGATCGTGGCGCTGATAGTAGCGTTTACCGCCCCAGATCATCGCGTTGGGATCGTTGGGGATCAGCCCTTTGATCTGCAGGTTCAGCTGGCGTAAGCCGAACTGCGCATCGTCGCCGATGGTGGTTTCGTTATCGTTGGAGCCATCGGACACCATGCTGACCATGCTGTCGAGGTAAAAGCTGACGTCATCTTTTTTGTAGACTTCCGAGCCCAGCTCAAGCTCGCCGTAGGTGTCGGATTCATTGCCCAGACGACCAATCTTATTTTTCTGCCACTCCACCTGGCCGCCATCGCCCGACACGCCCACGCCGCCGCGCAGGTAGCCGTGAAAATCGATGGGTACCGAGGTGGCCGCCATCAGCGAGGTTGAGGTCAGCGCAGCGGCTAACGCAAGAGAGAGTGTGCGTAGTGGAGTCTTCATTGTGTTCCTCTTATTGTTTTGTATTACGTTCACATAATCGCAGTCATAAAATGCTTAATTGTAAAAACAGGCAAACTGAGGATCTAAAATGTGTGATTAACTGCAAATAAATCAGCGATTTTTGTTACAGGTGGAGAATTCGTTCACATTTATGCGTATTGTGAGCGTGATACTTATTGGTGGCTAAAGCGGCGAGGAAATGAGCGGTGAGCGTTTTTTTTGATCTGCCCTGTTACAATTGGCGCATAACAACATAAGGAACCGGACCATGAAGTCTAAAAGCGCGACGTTGGAAGACGTTGCCCGCCATGCGGGTGTCTCCTATCAGACCGTGTCCAGGGTACTCAATAAATCTGCCAATGTATCCGAAGCCACGCGTCTCAAGGTTGAGAAAGCGATAGAGTTGCTGCGTTATGTGCCGAACCGGCTGGCGCAACAGCTGGTCGGTAAGCAGAGTCAGACCCTTGGACTTGTCACCACCTCGCTGGCGTTGCATGCCCCTTCCCAGGTGGCGGCGGCGGTAAAACGCTATGCCAATCTCGACGGCTACCAGGTGCTGATCTCAATGATTGATGAGAACGTCAATCATGATATCCAGTCGGCGATCAACGAACTGAAGTCGCAGCTGGTCGATAAGGTGATCATTAACGTGCCGCTGGAGACCGATGAAGCCCAGCGTATCGCGGCTGACAATGATGACATTGTTTGCCTGTTCCTCGACGTTGACCCTTATAGCTCGGTGTTTAACGTCTCCTTTAATCCGGCGGACGGTACCCGTGCGAGCGTCAAACATCTCTACGATCTGGGCCACCGCGATATCGCGCTGTTGGCGGGGCCTGAAAGCTCCGTCTCGGCAAAGCTGCGGCTGAAAAGTTGGGTTGATACCCTTGATAGCTACGGCCTGAAACCGGTGAAGGTATTTCACGGCAACTGGGATGCGCAGAGCGGCTATGCAGGTGCACTGCAGATGCTGCGCGAAACGCCCAACTTTACCGCCGTACTGGTCGGCAACGATCAGATGGCACTGGGCGTGTTGAGCGCGTTTCATCAACATCAGATCGCCATCCCCGGCGAGAAATCGGTGATCGGTTACGACGACACCTATGAAAGCTCCTTCTTCCACCCGTCGTTAACCACCGTTTCTCTGGATCTTGATTTGCAGGGCAAAGAGGCGGTGCGTCGTCTGCTCGACAGCGGCCACGGCGACGCCGCCCGTAGTTCATCCGTGCTGCCTGCGCGGCTGATTGTGCGTCACTCTACCGGCGCATTGCAGGAGCAGAGCGCTAACCTGCAGGAGATCGCCCAACAATTGCAGGTTATTGCTCATAAGTTGATGAAATAACAGGAAAAGGTAATTAATTTTTTCAGAAAAAGCACAGCTAGGCGTGGTAAGATTTTAGTGATATTTAGAGGGAAATAACGTAAGCCAGGGAGGCAAACCCTTGATGTCCGATACGACCACGCAACGCAAAACAAAGAGCACCCCCACGCCGCACGATGCGGCATTCAAACAATTTCTGACCAACCCGACGACGGCCAGGGATTTTATAGAACTGCATCTGCCCGCGCATTTACTGGCACTCTGCGATTTACGCACGCTCAGAATGGAGTCGGGCAGTTTCGTCGAAGAGAATCTGCGGGCTTATTACAGCGACGTGCTCTACAGCCTGAAAACACGCGCAGGGGAGGGGTATATCCATGTGCTCATTGAGCATCAATCCACCCCCGATCGCCATATGGCGTTTCGGTTAATGCGTTACGCGATTGCCGCGATGCAAAGGCACCTTGATGCCGGACATAAATCGCTACCGTTAGTTATTCCCCTGCTTTTTTATACTGGAAAGCGCACCCCTTATCCCTGGTCAACAAACTGGTTAGAGCTGTTTGTCAGTCCAACTACCGCACAAGAGCTATACAGCAGCAGTTTTCCGCTCATTGATGTCTCGGTGATCCCGGATAACGAAATAATGAATCACCGCAGCATGGCGGCGCTGACGCTGTTACAAAAACATATTCATCAGCGCGATTTAAGCGAAATTCTGGACCAGCTAGCAACGCTGTTGGTGAACGAACACATCACACGACAGCAATTAGCTTCGCTGATAAACTACCTGGTGTACGCTGGCGAGACAGCAGATGCGCACGCCTTTGTACGTGAACTGGCGTTAAAGGCGCCACAGCATGAGGACCAATTGATGACAATTGCACAGCAGCTTGAACAAAGGGGCAGGGAGCAAGGAATTGAACAAGGCCTTGAGATCGGCGAGCAGCGCGGTATCGAGAAGGGACGCAAAGAAGAGGCGTTCCGCATCGCCCGGACGATGCTGCAAAACGGCCTCGATCGCAGCACGGTGATGAGCATGACCGGGCTTACCGAAGCGGAGCTGGCGCAGATTCGCCACTGAGTGCACTGGCAAATGCGCATTTACACATGACGCTGCCAGCATTAAGCTACTGAACGGTTTCACCACAATTTATTGATGTTATGACTCGGGGTGCCCTTCTGCGTGAAGGCTGAGAAATACCCGTACCACCTGATCTGGATAATGCCAGCGTAGGGAAGTCAGATGCCTGCCCGGCATCCCTTCTTCACGCCGGGCAGGAGCAAAAAAGATGCAACCTGACCTGCTTGATCCTGTGCACTCTGCACACGCGTTACAGCAACTCCGTACACACTCCCCGCTTGTTCACTGTATGACAAATGATGTCGTGCAAACCTTTACCGCCAACGTGCTGCTCTCGCTCGGCGCCTCACCGGCGATGGTAATCGATCGTGAAGAGGCGCAGCAGTTCAGCGCCATCGCTGATGCTTTACTTATCAATGTCGGCACGCTGACGCGCGAACGCGCTGAGGCAATGCACGCCGCAATTGAGAGCGCCAACCGTGCGCAAACCCCCTGGACGCTCGACCCGGTTGCCGTTGGCGCACTCACCTTTCGCACGGGTTTCTGCCAACAACTCCTCTCTCTTCGACCGGCCGCCATCCGCGGCAACGCTTCTGAAATCCTTGCCCTGGCCGGTATGCCGGGCGGCGGGCGCGGCGTCGACACCACCGACAGCGCGCTCGCAGCATTACCCGCGGCGCAGCAGCTGGCGCAACAGACCGGTGCAGTGGTCGCAGTCACCGGTGAGATTGATTACATCACCGATGGTAGAGAAACCCTCAGCGTCAGCGGCGGCGATCCGCTGATGACGCGCGTGGTCGGCACCGGCTGCGCGCTCTCGGCGGTGGTGGCCGCCTGTTGCGCCTTACTAGGTGAGCGGTGGCTCAACGTTGCGTCGGCCTGCCGGATCATGAAGCTGGCGGGCAGCCGGGCGGTGAAGCAGAGCGCGGGGCCTGGCAGTTTTGTGCCTGCCTTTCTTGATGCGCTGGCGGCAAACGGGGAGGGGGAGTAATGAAACGGATTAATGCCTTAACCATTGCCGGCACCGACCCGAGCGGCGGCGCGGGGATCCAGGCGGATTTGAAAACCTTTTCGGCGCTGGGGGCTTATGGCTGTTCGGTGATCACCGCGCTGGTGGCGCAAAACACCCGCGGCGTGCAGTCGGTGTACCGAATCGAGCCTGATTTTGTTGCCGCCCAGCTGGACTCCGTGCTGAGCGATGTGCGTATCGACACCACCAAAATCGGCATGCTGGCGGAAACCGATATTGTCGAAGCGGTGGCAGAGCGTCTACGCCATTACCGGGTGCGCAATGTGGTGCTGGATACGGTAATGCTGGCGAAAAGCGGCGATCCACTGTTATCCCCTGCGGCGGTCACCGCCCTGCGCCAGCATTTACTGCCGCAGGTTTCCCTTATCACACCCAATCTGCCGGAAGCGGCAGCGCTTTTAGATGCGCCCCATGCGCGCAGCGAGCGCGAGATGCATCAGCAGGGCGAAGCCCTGTTAGCGCTCGGTTGTGAGGCGGTATTGATGAAGGGCGGTCATCTGGACGACGCCGAAAGCCCGGACTGGCTCTTTACTCGCGCTGGCGCGCAGCGCTTTACCACCGTGCGCATTGCAACAAAAAACACCCACGGTACAGGCTGCACGCTTTCGGCGGCGCTGGCGGCGCTGCGACCGCGCCATACCGGCTGGGCTGAAACGGTTGCAGAGGCGAAAACGTGGCTGACCGCTGCGCTGGCACAGGCCGATACGCTTGAAGTGGGAGAGGGTATCGGCCCGGTTCACCACTTCCATCAGTGGTGGTAAATCAGAAACCGAAACGTGCCAGCAGAATAAGCTGAAAAAATGCCGGGCGGTGGACATTCTGACGCCAGAGTACCAGGCTTAGTTTGCCCATCGCCAGGCAAGGTGGGTAAGGACAATCCAATTCGCGAAGCGCAAGCTTACGGGAGCATTGTAATGACTGATATTGTGCAGTTACTTGGCAAAGACGCCGACAGCCTTCTGCAACACCGTTGCATGACCATTCCTGCCGACCAGCTCTATCTGCCCGGACACGACTACGTCGACCGCGTGATGATCGACAACAACCGCCCGCCTGCGGTGTTGCGAAACATGCAGACCCTTTACAACCACGGGCGGCTGGCAGGCACGGGGTATCTCTCCATTTTGCCGGTCGATCAGGGTATTGAGCACTCGGCAGGCGCGTCGTTTGCCGCCAACCCGCTCTACTTTGATCCGAAAAATATCGTCGAGCTGGCGATTGAAGCAGGCTGTAACTGTGTGGCATCAACCTATGGCGTGCTGGCTTCGGTCTCCCGCCGTTATGCCCACCGCATTCCCTTCCTCGTGAAACTCAACCATAACGAAACCCTCAGCTACCCGACCACCTATGATCAGACCTACTACGCCAGCGTCGAGCAGGCGTTCAATATGGGCGCGGTAGCGGTTGGCGCGACCATCTACTTTGGCTCGCCGGAATCCCGTCGGCAGATTGAAGAGATCTCCACCGCCTTTGAGCGCGCTCACGAACTGGGCATGGTGACGGTGCTGTGGGCCTATCTGCGCAACTCCGCGTTTAAGAAAGATGGTGTCGATTACCATGTTTCAGCGGATCTCACCGGCCAGGCAAACCACATTGCCGCCACCATCGGCGCGGATATCGTGAAGCAGAAGATGGCGGAAAATAACGGCGGCTATAACGCGGTGAAATTCGGCTATACCGATGAGCGCGTCTACAGCAAGCTCACCAGCGACAACCCGATCGATCTGGTGCGCTACCAGTTAGCCAACTGCTATATGGGGCGCGCCGGGCTTATTAACTCTGGTGGTGCTTCCGGCGGCGAGGCGGATCTCACCGAGGCGGTACGCACGGCGGTGATCAACAAACGTGCCGGCGGCATGGGGTTGATCCTCGGGCGTAAAGCGTTCAAGAAAACGATGGCCGACGGCGTGAAGCTAATTAACGCCGTACAGGATGTCTATCTCGACGAGAAGATCACCATCGCCTGATCGTCGTTGTTGCCCCTTTCCGCCAGGAAGGGGGCTTTCTCTCTCCTGCGCGTCTTTCCCCCACGGACTCCGATCACATTTCCGTAACCTTTTGTGAAAAGTATCACGCATCCTTGTGCGCATGCCCAAAAAATGGTCGCCGCTTAGCGCTATTTGTCCGAGGATGTGACCAGGTTTTGTGCATATATTTTGTTCTGAAACAGCTTTTCAAAACTCAAGGATACGGAATGAAAATTGAATCTGTAAACGTCACCGTCTTTCAGCACCCCACGCGACGGGTCTCTGACAGCGCCGGGCACTCCCATCCTGGGCCGGAGACGCAGGCGAAGATGGCGATGTTAACCATCACCGCAGACGACGGCAGCACCGGTTACTCATTCGCCCCGCCGGAAGTGGTGCGTCCGTTTGTGCTCACCGCATTCTTCCGCAAAGTGATGGTCGGCCAGGATCCTTTTAACCGCGAGCGTATCTGGCAGGATCTGGTGCACTGGCAGCGCGGCAGCGCGCATCAGCTGACCGAACGCGCGCTCTCGTTTGTTGAGCAGGCGCTGTGGGATTTGATTGGCCGCAAGCTCAATATGCCGGTCTATAAACTGCTCGGCGGCTACCGCGATAAAGTCCCGGCGTACGGCAGCACCATGTGCGGCGACGATCTCGAAGGCGGTCTCTCCACGCCGGAAGAGTACGCCGCCTTTGCCGAAACGCTGGTGGCGCGCGGCTATAAGGCTATCAAGCTGCACACCTGGATGCCGCCGGTGAAGTTCGCGCCGAACCCGAAAATGGATATCAAAGCCTGCGCCGCGGTGCGTGAAGCAGTCGGGCCCGATATCGATCTGATGATTGATGGCTACCACTGGTACAGCCGTACCGAAGCGTTGTGGATTGGCAAAGAGCTGGAGAAGCTCAACTTCGCCTGGTTTGAAGAGCCGATGGAGGAGGAGAGCATGTCCTCTTACGCCTGGCTGGCGGAGAATTTATCGATCCCGATTATCGGCCCGGAGAGTCTTGGTGGAAAACACCACAGCCGCGCTGACTGGGTAAAAGCGGGCGCCTGCGACATCCTGCGCGCCGGTGCAAACGGTGTGGGCGGCATTTCGCCGACGCTAAAAGTGGCGAACCTCGCCGAATCCTTCGGCATGGATTGCGAAGTGCACGGCAACGGTGCGGCAAGCCTTGCGGTCATTGGTGCGATCAGCAACTGCCGCTGGTATGAGCGCGGCCTGCTGCACCCGTTCCTCGACTACGACCAGCCCGCTGCTTATCTTAACAGCATCGTCGACCCGATGGATGACGAGGGCTTTGTGCATCTGCCGCAGCGCCCGGGACTCGGGGAAGATATCAACTTTGCCTTTATCGAAGCCAACACCGTCAGCCACGACTGAACAATAAAAATACCCGGGAGCACTGACTTTCGGGACGCGTGGGCCGATTTGTGTGCTTGTCACCGCCGGCAAAACGTACCCTACAGGCGACAGATAGATGAAAAAAAACTCCCTCGCGGGCGCGTGCGTGCTCGCGCTCTCGTTGATGGTGGGCAGCGGCGCGGCAGCGGCAAAAACGCCGCCCGATCAGCTCATCATCGGCATGAACATGAACAACCTGCTGACTCTCGATCCGGCGGCGATGACCGGCAACGAAGTGGTCGGCATCGTGGTCAATCTCTACGACTCGCTGGTGGAGCTGGATCCTAACGAGCTGACTAACGTAAAACCGGCGCTGGCAAAAAGCTGGAGCGTCAGCCCGGATGGCAAAACCCTGACCTTTCATCTGCGCGACGACGTGAAATTTCACTCCGGCAACCCTTTAACCGCAGAGGATGTGGTCTGGTCGATGCGCAGGCTTTTACACCTCAACCTCGCGCAGGCCTCGGTGTGGAAATCCTACGGTTTCAGCAAAAAGAATATCGACCAGCAGATCAGCGCCCCGGATGCCTACACGGTAAAAATCACCCTGCCGAAAGCCAACGATCCGCAACTGGTGCTCTACTCGCTCGGCGCGCTGGGCAACCTTGGCGTGCTCGACAGCAAAACCGTGCAGCAGCATGCGGTAAATAACGACTGGGGCAACCGCTGGCTGACCACCAACGAAGCGGGCTCCGGGCCGTTTATGCTCGAGACCTGGCAGGCGAAAGATGTGCTGCGCATGAAGCGTAACCCGCACTACTGGCGCGAAGAGCCAAAGCTGAGCCGCGTGGTGCTGCGCCATTTCCAAGAGTCGCAAACCCTGCGCCTGATGCTGGCGAAAGGGGATCTCGATATTGCCAACAACATGGCGGTATCGGATATCAACGCGTTGCGAAAAGACCCGAATGTTACCGTCGAGGCGGTGCAAAAGGGCACGGTCTACTACGTGGCGATGAGCATGAAAGAGCCACACTTCGCCAACCCGAAGGTGCGCGAAGCGGTGCGCTATCTGATTGATTATCAGGGCATCAACAATGCGCTGATGCCGGGTTACGGCGTGCTGCACCAGCGGCCGATTAAAGCGGGAATGCCCTCAACGCTGCCGGACCCCGGCTATCGGCTCGATATTCCGCGCGCCAAAAAGCTGCTGGCGGAAGCGGGTTACCCGCAGGGCTTTGATACCACGCTGCGGGTGCTGGCCGATCAGCCGTTTCTCAATATCGCCATTGCCGTGCAGTCGACGCTGATGCAGGCCGGCATCAACGCCAAAATCATCACCGGCACTGGTAACCAGATCTACGGCGCGATGCGTGAGCGCAAGTTCGACATGCTGGTCGGGCGCGGCGGCAGCGGCGTTGAGCCGCACCCGCACTCCAGCCTGCGCGCGCTGGTCTATAACCCCGATAACAGCGATGAAGCCCGGCTGACCAACTTCCAGGGCTGGCGCACCAGTTTCTACGACAAACAGCTTAATGAGATGATCGACCATGCCCTGCTGGAGCGGGATCCAAACAAACAGAAGGCGGATTATCAGCAAATTCAGGTGCGTTATGACCAGCTGATCCCGGCGCTGATCCCGCTGTCGCAAATGGTCGATTCGGTAGTGGTGCGCAATGAGGTGAAAAACTTCCAGTCGCATCCATCGGCAACCACCTTTCTGCGTGAAGTCTACAAACGCGACGGCGCTGAAGGAGAGAAACCATGAGTATGCTACTGCTTGCACCCGGCTCGCGGGCCCGTCGGGTCTCGACGCGCCTCACCCAGGTGGCGATCACCCTGTTCGGATTGCTGCTGCTGACCTTCTTTATTGGCCGCGTGATGCCGGTCGATCCGGTGCTGGCGATTGTCGGTCCCGATGCCGATCACAGCACTTATCAGCAGGTTTACCACCAGCTCGGCTTTGATCAGTCGTTGATGACGCAGTTTGGTATCTACCTCAACAACCTGCTGCACGGCAATTTGGGCAATGCGCTGCTGACCGGCAAACCGGTGCTGGACGATATTCTGCGCGTCTTCCCGGCAACGCTGGAGCTGGCGACGTTCGCCATTATCGTCGGCGCTGGCCTGGGCATTCCTCTTGGCGTGCTGGCGGCAGCACGGCGCAACAGCGTGGCCGATTACGTGGTGCGCATCATCAGCCTTGCCGGTTACTCAACGCCGATTTTCTGGGTCGGCATGATGGGGCTGCTGCTGTTTTACGCCTGGCTCGGCTGGGTTGGCGGCGCCGGGCGGCTCGATCTCGGGCTGGATGGCCTGGTGCCGCGTCGCACCGGCTTGATTACCGTCGATGCGCTGCTGGCGGGCAATGGCCAGGTGTTCTGGAACGCGCTTAATCACCTGGTGCTGCCCGCTTCGCTGCTCGGCTTTCACTCGCTGGCTTACATTAGCCGTATGACGCGCAGCTTTATGCTGGCGCAGCTCTCGCAGGAGTTCATCATCACCGCGCGGGTCAAAGGGCTGACCGAGCGGCAGGTGATCTGGAATCACGCCTTCCGCAATATTCTTGTTCAGCTGTTAACGGTGGTGGCGCTGGCCTACGGCTCGCTGCTTGAAGGGGCGGTGTTGATCGAAACGGTCTTCTCCTGGCCCGGTTTTGGCTCCTATCTCACCGGCAGCCTGCTGCTCGGCGATATGAATGCGGTGATGGGCTGCGTGCTGCTGGTAGGGGTGATCTTTGTGCTGCTGAACCTGCTCTCCGACATGCTCTATCAACTCTTTGATCCGAGGACGAAATCATGACGGTCTCATTTGATTCGCCTGTTTCAGCCGCCCGCCGCGAACGCAGCCAGCGTATCAGGCGTGGCTTTGGCCGCACGGCGGGGTTTATTGGCAAAATGGCGCGCAACCCCCTCACCGCTATTGGCGGCAGCATTATCCTGCTGCTGTTGATTGTGGCGATCTTCGCGCCGCTGATTGCCCCTTACCACCCGCTGGTAATGGATCTCAACAATGCCCTGAGCGCGCCGAGTGCCGCCCACTGGTTCGGCACCGATGAGTTCGGGCGCGATATCTTCAGCCGGCTGGTCTATGGCTCGCGCATTACGCTCTATATCGTGCTGCTGGTCTCCGTCACCGTCGGCCCGCTCGGCCTGCTGCTCGGTGTTACCGCCGGTTACTTTGGCGGCCAAGTCGATATGGTGCTGATGCGCGTCACCGATATCTTTATCTCCTTTCCGAGCCTGGTGCTGGCGCTGGCGTTTGTCGCCGCCCTCGGCCCCGGCCTTGAGCATGTGGTGATTGCCATTACGCTTACCGCCTGGCCGCCGATTGCGCGGCTGGCACGGGCGGAAACCCTGTCGCTGCGGCAGGCCGATTTTATCTCTGCGGTGCGTTTGCAGGGCGCGTCGCCGGTGCGCGTGCTGTGGCGACACATTGTGCCGCTCTGCCTGCCGTCGGTGATTATCCGTATCACCATGAATATGGCGGGCATCATTCTCACCGCCGCCGGGCTGGGTTTTCTCGGCCTCGGCGCGCAGCCGCCCGATCCGGAGTGGGGCGCGATGATCTCCAGCGGGCGCACCTACATGATGGAGTGCTGGTGGGTAGTGACCATGCCGGGGCTGGCGATTTTGATCAACAGCCTGGCGTTCAACTTCTTAGGAGACGGCTTACGTGACATCCTCGATCCCCGCAGCGAATAACTCGCCGCTTCTCGATGTGCGCAACCTGCATGTCGATTTCGTCAACGCAGGCGCGGTCACCCACGCGGTACGCGGCGTCTCTTTTACCCTCGGCCAGGAGAAGCTGGCGATTGTCGGCGAATCCGGCTCCGGTAAATCTACCGTCGGGCGGGCGCTGCTGCGCCTGCATCCGGCGAAAGCGCGGATCACCGCCGAGCGTATGCAGTTTGGCAATATCGATCTGCAACAGGTCACCGAGGCGCAGATGCGCCAGGTGCGCGGTAAACGTATCTCGATGATTATGCAGGACCCGAAGTACTCCCTGAACCCGGTGGTGTGCGTCGGCGATCAGATTGCCGAGGCCTGGCTGACTCACCATCCGGGGCAGAAAAAGGCGGCGAAAGCCAAAGTGCTGGAGATGCTTGATGTGGTGCGCATTCGCCAGCCCGAGCGGGTCTATCACCTCTATCCTCACGAGATTTCCGGCGGACAGGGGCAGCGCATCATGATCGCCATGATGCTGATCACCGACCCGGAGCTGGTGATTGCCGATGAACCGACCTCCGCGCTCGATGTGTCGGTGCGTTTGCAGGTGCTGGGGCTGCTGGACGATCTGGTGAAATCGCGCGGGCTGGGGCTGATTTTTATCAGCCACGATATCAACCTGGTGCGCAGCTTCTGCGATCGCGTGCTGGTGATGTACGCCGGGCGCGTGGTGGAATCTATCGCTGCCAAAGATCTCGATAACGCGCAGCACCCCTATACGCAGGGGTTAATCCACGCCCTGCCAGAGATTCACAACCGTCGACCGGTGCTGCCGGTGTTGCAGCGTCAGGCCAGCTGGCTGGGCGAGTGAGGAGAGCCATATGATTACTGTAAATCACCTGAACCTGGCGTTTGGCGACGGGGAGAAGCGCAACCAGGTGCTGAGCGATGTGACCTTTGCCGTGCAGCCGGGGGAGATTTATGGCCTGGTGGGCGAGTCGGGATCGGGCAAAACCACGGTGCTGAAGTGCCTGGCGGGGCTCTTTACCCACTGGGAGGGCGAGCTGGCGATTAACGATCAGCGGCTGGAGAAGCGCCTCAGCCGGCCGCGCTGCCGACTGGTGCAGATGGTGTTTCAGGATCCTTATGGTTCGCTGCATCCGCGCCATACCATCGGCGATATTCTCGAAGAGCCGCTGCAAATCCACGGTATTAACGATCGCGATCGGCGCATCAACACGCTGCTGGATAAAGTTGGCTTAAGCCGCGCCTTTCGCGAGCGCTATCCGCATCAGCTCTCCGGTGGACAGCGTCAGCGCGTGGCGATTGCCCGGGCGCTGATTCTCGAGCCGCGGGTGCTGCTGCTGGATGAGCCGACCTCGGCGCTGGATGTCTCGGTGCAGGCGGAGATCCTCAACCTGCTGGCGGCGCTGCATCAGGAGTCGCAGTTAACCTATTTGATGGTGACGCACGATTTGGGGGTGATTGCCCATCTCTGCCAGAAGGTGGCGGTGATGCAGCATGGGAAAATCCTTGAAACCTTAACGGTGGATGCACTGGTCAGCGGCGCGGCGCAAACGGATTATACGCGGATGCTGGTGAATGCCAGCCAGCAATATAGCCGCGAGATGGCGCGCGAGGTAGCTGCGTATTGATCACCGGTATATAGCCCCTGAAACGGCGTAGGCCTGATAAGCGTAGCGCCATCAGGCATTGGCGGCGGCATGTTGCCTTGGAGGAATGGTTCCGTTCACCAGGTGTGCGGCGAAATATTTTTATCACCGGTGCGGTGAACGGGACAAGGGGAGCGGCCGCGCTCCCCTTGTCAATCCCCGCGGCCCCGCGAGGAAATCGGTGCTGCGCACTGCGCTCACCTCCCGCGTGCCTGACTGCGGCCGGCTCGACTCGACATCCTGTCTCGGTTCGCCTCTGTCCGCCATCCATGGCGTCCAGACCTTGTCATTCCCGCTTCGGTTCGCCGATTTCAGCGGGGGTCAACACCGTCGCTGTCATATTGCAGATAAAAACAAAGTCGGTGTCGCTGAAAGCGCGTTTTTGTAGGCCGGATAAGGCGTAGCCGCCATCCGGCAATTGTGCCGCGGAGATAATGCCGGATGGCGCGTACCGCTTATCCGGCCTACGGTTTAGGGTTCACCGATAAACCTTATTTCAATAACGGGCAATCCGGCGGCAGGCGGCACTGCAACGCATTGGGCAGCACCTCCATACGGAAATGCTCGCCGCGCAGCGGTTCGCCGTCGAGGTTAAAGGTCATTTCATGGGGAGCGGTGATCTCAAACCACGCCGAGTGACCATCGATAATATGCGGATTATCCTCCTCCTGCTGGGTCAGCGTAGTGAAGAGGGCAGGGATAATCTCTTCGCCGGTAAAAATCCGCAGCTGCAACTGACCATCATTAATCAGCGCCTCCGGGCAGAGCTGCTGACCGCCGCCAGCCTGGCGACCATTACCAATACCGATCACCAGCGCATCACCCTCCCAGTGGAAATCCTCGCCGCGAATCACGCAATGGTCAGATTTCAGCATATCCATACGCATCAGGCCGTGAATCAGATAGGAGACGCCGCCGAGCGCGGCTTTCAGTTTTTCTGGCGTTTCGCTGGTAATGCGCGTTCCAAAACCGCCCGTCGCCATATTGATAAAGCAGGTCTCATTATTCACT
Organism: Kosakonia sp. S57; assembly: GCF_016516575.1. Classification (NCBI taxonomy): domain Bacteria; kingdom Pseudomonadati; phylum Pseudomonadota; class Gammaproteobacteria; order Enterobacterales; family Enterobacteriaceae; genus Kosakonia; species Kosakonia sp. S57. The sequence continues at coordinate 25,438 of NZ_JACVUL010000005.1, forward strand.
TTCGCAATATCAATCGGCACCGCTTTACCGACAATCGCCAGCTGCAAGGCTTTATCCAGCGCTTCCGGGATGGCGGTACTGGTAGCGAAATCATTAGCGGTGCCAAGGGGCAGAATACCCAGCACCGGTTTATGCTCTCCCGGGCAATTCACCAGCGCGGTAGCTACTTCATTGATGGTGCCATCACCGCCGCCAGCAATCACCGTCGCGACGCCAAGCTGCTGCGCTTCTGCAACATAACGTGCGGCATCGCCTTTTTCCCAGGTGACGCGCACCTGAATATCCATACCTTCATCGCGCAGCAAATTTATCGCTTCGCGCAGCGGCTCGTCACCGGCGCTTTTGCCGTTAAGGATCAATAAGCTTGTGGGAAATGTACTCATTCTCTTCGTCCTGACAAAAAATCCATGACGAAAGTGTATCTCAGGAAAAGCGAAGGCGTGGAAAAAGCAGATAAAGGGAGAAAAAAATAAGCCTGCGTAAGGGAGATTACGCAGGCTAAGGAGGTGGTTCCTGGTACAGCCAGCATTTATGGGTTATGTTTTTTCAGCGGAGTGCATAATAACCGCATTAAACGTGGCGGTGTGTGATCCGATTCTAAGAATCTTCGCACCGTAAGAATAACCCTGCTAAATTACTTTCCGTGCGGGTTTCTGGTTGTCTGACCAGTGAAATTACGCATCAAAAGCGCGTACTCCAGAGGCATATCCTGGGGAACCGGCAGCCATACGGTGTAACCATCTCCTGGTGCCACAGACATCGCTTCGCCTTTGCCGCTCTCCATCTGCTCCAGCGTAAAGTTGACGTTGCCCTGCGGCGTCATCAATTCGAGGCTGTCGCCAACGGAGAACTTATTTTTCACCCGCACCGCCGCGAGCTCGCCTTTGCGCTCGCCAGTAAACTCGCCGACAAACTGCTGGCGCTCAGAGAGCGAGTAGCCGTAGTCGTAATTCTGGTAATCATCATGGGTATGACGGCGCAGGAAGCCTTCGGTATAGCCGCGGTGCGCCAGCCCTTCCAGCGTCTCCAGCAATGAGGTGTCGAACGGTTTACCCGCTGCGGCATCGTCAATCGCTTTGCGGTAGACCTGCGCGGTGCGTGCGCAGTAGTAGAAGGATTTGGTACGGCCTTCGATCTTAAGCGAGTGCACGCCCATCTGCGTCAGACGTTCAACGTGGGCAATCGCGCGCAGATCTTTGGAGTTCATGATGTAGGTGCCGTGCTCATCTTCAAAGGCGGTCATGTACTCGCCCGGACGCTGCGCCTCCTCAATCATAAACACCTTATCGGTCGGCGCGCCAACGCCGAGGGTCGGCTCAACGTTCTGTACCGGGATCGGCTCGTGAACGTGCACAATGTTACCGACCGCGTCCTCTTTCCCTTCCTGTACGTTATACTCCCAGCGGCAGGCGTTGGTGCAGGTGCCCTGGTTCGGGTCGCGTTTGTTGATATAGCCCGACAGCAGGCAGCGGCCGGAGTAGGCCATGCACAGCGCGCCGTGAACGAAGATCTCCAGCTCCATCTCCGGCACCTGGGCGCGGATTTCGGCAATCTCTTCCAGCGACAGTTCGCGGGAGAGGATCACGCGCGTCAGCCCCATCTGTTGCCAGAACTTCACCGTCGCCCAGTTGACGGCATTCGCCTGCACCGAGAGGTGGATCGGCATCTGCGGGAAGTGTTCACGAACCATCATGATAAGCCCCGGATCGGACATAATCAGCGCGTCCGGCCCCATCTCCACCACCGGTTGCAGATCGCGGATAAAGGTTTTCAGCTTGGCGTTGTGCGGCGCGATATTCACTACTACATAAAACTGCTTACCCAGCGCGTGGGCTTCGTTAATGCCGATTTGCAGATTTTCGTGGTTGAATTCGTTATTACGCACGCGCAGCGAGTAGCGCGGCTGGCCTGCGTAAACGGCGTCCGCGCCGTAAGCGAAAGCGTAACGCATATTTTTCAGCGTTCCCGCCGGGGAGAGAAGTTCCGGTTTAAACATGATGATCTCATTCTGATGACAGGTCAGATCGCCCCATTCTCATGGGGCGGCAGGGGAGTTCCCCTGAATTTAGGGCGGGAATTGTAGCGCTGCGCGCCGGGGGAGTAAACCGGCGTCTCAGTTGACGCGCAGGTAGGTACCGTCGGCGCTGACGTTATGACCAAAAGCGCAGTTGTCGATGTTGTCGGTCTTCATAGCGAGACTTTTACCATCCGGCGAAAGCGCCAGCGAGATCTTACAGGTAGTGCCTAAATCCGAAATGACGATATCGCCTTTACCCGCTTTGAGCGTCACTTTTTCACTGAACTCGCCGATATTCGGCCCGGAGTAGAGCCCCATCAGACCGTAGTAGGCACCTTCCCAGTCAGCTTTATAAGTGTCGTTGCCCTGCGATGTCAGCTTGAGGGTCTGGAAACCACTGCGTCCGGAATATTGCCAGTACTCACCGGCAGGGGAGGTCGGCTTCGGCAGCGCGTCCAGTTTGTCCTGGATGCGCGACAGGTTATATTTCGACTTCTCGTCATCCGGCATGATGGTCAGCCACGCCTGCGCTTTGCGGTATTCGCCCTGGCGGATCCAGGTCAGCGCGACGTTATTGTAGGCGGTGGCGATCAGCACATCATTGGGATCATTCTTGCCAAACTCGCACTGCTCAAGCCACGCCGCCTGCTGCTCAAAAGCTTCACGCGCTTTCGGGTAGTTTTTCGCGCTGTAGAAGGTCTCGCCCTGTTTTGCGTAGCTGCTGATTTTGGCGCAGTCAGCCTTAATTTGCGCTTCGGTAATCTCTGCCTGGCAACCGAAGGCCGCGAACATCAGCGCCAGCGCGCCGTAGGTATATTTCCTCACCATCCCTTCCTTATAAAAAGAGTTACGCCAGTTTGCAGGCGTCCGCCTCCCAGCGATAGCCCACGCCGTAGACCGCGCGAATAAAGGATTGCTCCTCGTCCAGCGCTTCCAGTTTGCGACGCAGGTTTTTGATATGACTATCGATAGTGCGGTCGGTCACCACGCGGTAGTCATCATACAGATGATTGAGTAATTGTTCGCGCGAGAAAACTTTACCCGGTTCGCTGGAGAGAGTTTTCAGCAGGCGGAACTCGGCGGGCGTCAAATCGAGCAGCTTGCTGTGCCAGCTCGCCTGGAATCGGCCTTCATCGACAATCAATGGGCTTTCGGCATCAAGCTGCTGCAATTCGCGCTGCGGTTTGCAGCGGCGCAGAATGGTCTTCACCCGCGCCACCACTTCACGCGGGCTGTAGGGTTTGCAGATGTAGTCATCGGCACCGATCTCCAGCCCCAGCAGGCGGTCGATCTCTTCGATCTTGGCGGTCACCATCACAATCGGCACATTGCAGAAGCGGCGGATTTCGCGACAGAGCGTCAAGCCATCGACGCCAGGCAGCATCAGGTCGAGCAGGATCAGATCCGGCGGCGTCTGGCGCACGTAACTGAGCACCTGATCGCCATGGCTAATCAGCGAAGGCGCGTAACTTGCCGCGCGCAGATAGTCGATCAGCAGTTGTCCGAGCTTCGGTTCATCTTCAACGATCAGGATGCGCGGCGTGTTTTCATCAATAGGTAACTCTGTCATACATCTCTCGATTTTTCGCGTTCAAGCGGAAGTTCAACTGTAATGCTAACCCCGCCAAATGGCGAGTGCGCGGCATGGATAGCGCCACCGTGCGCCTCCACAATATTCAGACAGATTGCCAGCCCCAGCCCGGAGCCACCGCTGGCGCGGTTGCGCGAGCCTTCCGTGCGGTAGAAGCGCTCAAACAGGCGCTGCAACTGCTCGTCACTCACCCCAGGGCCGCTGTCGGCAAAGCGCAGCAGCAGGGTGTTATCGCGCGGGATAAGCTGGATAAGCGTTCGCCCGCCGCTGTCGGTATAGCGCAGGCTGTTCTCCAGCAGATTATTAAATAGCTGCATTAAGCGATGCGGATCGCCAAACACCGTCGCGCTCTCCGGCAACTCCAGCGACAGCGTCAAATTGCGGCTGGCGAAGCGTTCACGAAACGCGCCAGCGGCAATCTCCACCAGTGAGACGGCATCCACCGATTTTTTCTGATAGGCCAAGGCCCCTTCATCGGACATCGAGAGCTGATGCAGATCGTCCACCAGCTTGGTCAGCGTGGCGACCTCGGCCTGCAACGAGGTGACCGACTCGGGGGTAAACTGCCGCACGCCATCCTGAATCGCCTCCAGTTCGCCACGCAGCACCGCCAGCGGCGTGCGCAGCTCATGGGAGATATCGGCCATAAAGTCGCGGCGCATCTGCTGGTTCTTCTCAAGGGTGCTGGCAAGCTGGTTAAAGTCCTGCGCCAGCCTGCCAATCTCATCCTGGCTGCCCGGTTTCACGCGGGTAGAAAAGTCGCCCGAGGCAAGTTTATGGGTGCCGTCCACCAGCCGTTTCACCGGGGCCAGCAGCCCGCGCGCCAGCGGGAAGGTGGCAATAGCGGCCAGCAGCGTGGCGAGGCCGACAATCACCCAACTGGTGCGCCGCTGCTGGCGATCAAAGTTGATATCGGTATTGCGCGTCAGCTTTTTCACCGGCGAGGCGATCACCCAGCCGACGGTGGCATTATTCACTTTTATCTGGCGCTGCGTACCATCCACCGGCACCGGGGAATGTGGGCCGACCAGCACCCGTTTTTGCTGATCCAGCACCCAGAAGCGGGTGCGCCAGCCGTGGGGCGGCATATCCGGGCGATCCGGCGGGCCTGCGTCCTCTTGCGGACCTGGGCCGCGCTCACGATCGGGACCGCCGGGGCCGGGACGCCCGTCATCATGCTCATTTTCCCGGTCAAAGGAGCGCAGGATCTGGAAAATCATCCGGTCATTGTGGCGCAGAAATTGCCAGTCGCCGTGCTGGGTATACTGCTCGGCGAGGGTATCCGTCAGCATCTGCAAGCGCAGGTCGTTGCCGCGCTTGATATAGTTCATAAAGTCATGCTCGAAGCTAATGCGCACCGCCCAGTGGGTAGCGAACAGCAGCAGAATGCAGGTGGTGAGAATGGCGAGAAAGAGTTTGGCCGTGATCCCCGGCCGCCAGAACCTCATGATGTTCTCCTGTTGCGACGGGCAATCACCGCATTTTGGCTGGCGTCATCGGGCACGCGGGCAAAAAGGGCCGCCGGCAGTGCAATAATCACCGCCATCGTCAGATAGGTATAAAGAAAGATCTCGTGTGCCACGCCGCTGTCCGCCGAGAGATGCTGCTGCCCGTAGAGGCCGAGCAGCAGACCGGCGACGCTGACGCCAATACTCATCGAGAGCTGCATAATCATCGACAGCATACTGTTGCCGCCGCTTGCCAGTTCATCGGGCAGATCCTTCAGCGTCAGGGTGTTCATCGACGAGAAGCGCATCGAGTTAATCATCCCCTGGCAGAAGAGCACCACCGGCAGCAGGTAATACCAGCCAAGCAGCGCCGTCGCCATAAACAGCAGGCTCACCAGCGCGAGGCCAATGGTTGAGGCGACCAGCACGCGGCGATAGCCAAAGCGGTTAACCACCTGCACAACGATCCGCTTCATCCCCATGCTGCCGAGCACCATAGGAATCATCATCAGCCCGGCGTGAAACGGCGAAAAGCCGAGGCCAATCTGCAAAAAGACCGGGGTCATAAAGGGCAGCATGCCGCTGCCGATCCGCCCGGCGAAACTCCCCGCCAGCCCCAATGAAAAGCTGCGGGTGCGGAACAGGCGCAAATTAAACAGCGCCCGGTCATTGCCCCTCGCGTGCAGCAGGTAAAAGAGGATCGCCGCCGCACCTACTGCCACCAGACCGCCCAGTTGCCAGAGCGTCAGGCCAAGGCCGCGGCTGCCGTCGAGTGCCAGCGTCAGGGTTGCCATGCCGCCCGCCAGCAGCACAAAACCGAAGAAATCGAAGCGGCGGGTTTGCAGGGTATAGTTCGGCATCAGGCTCAGGGTGGCAATCGCGCCAATAATGCCCACCGGCAGGTTAATCAGGAAGATCCAGTGCCAGGAGGCGTACTCCACCAGAATGCCGCCGAGCGCCGGGCCAAGCAGCGGGCCGACCTGGCCTGGCAGCGTCACAAAGGTCATCGCCGCCATATAGTGGGTGCGCGGCACGATCTTCATCACCGTTAAGCGCCCGACCGGCACCATCATCGCGCCGCCAAAGCCCTGCAGCACGCGCGCCAGGATCAGCTGATCGAGCGTGGCGGCCAGCGCGCAGAACAGCGATCCGGCGGTAAAGAGCACAATCGCCACGCAGAAGATATTGCGCACGCCAACCCGGTCAGCCAGCCAACCGCTGGCAGGCAGCATCACCGCAACGGTCAGCACATAGGAGACCACCACCATATGCATATGCAGCGGGCTCTCGCCGAGGCTTGCCGCCATCGAGGGGAGGGCGGTGTTAACAATGGTGGTATCCAGCGACTGCATAAAGAAGCCGAAGGCGACTATCCATAACTGCCAGCGGATCTGTTTCGGTAACTCATTCATTCACTTACGGGCTCTCTCACTTTGCGACTAAACCGCGCGCGCAGACGATCAAAGAAGAGGTAGACCACCGGCGTGGTATAGAGCGTTAGCAGCTGGCTCATCACCAGCCCGCCGACAATGGTGATACCGAGCGGCTGGCGCAACTCTGAGCCATCTCCGCTGGAGATCACCAGCGGCAGGGCACCAAACAGCGCCGCCAGGGTGGTCATCATAATCGGGCGAAAACGCAGCAGGCAGGCCTGGAAAATCGCCTCTTCGGCGCTCAGCTGCCCCTTGCGCTGCGCTTCAAGTGCGAAGTCGACCATCATAATGGCGTTTTTCTTCACAATCCCGATAAGCAGCATAATACCAATCAGCGCAATCAGGCTAAACGGCGCGCCAAACAGCTCCAGCGCCAGCAGTGCGCCAACGCCTGCCGACGGCAGGGTCGAAAGAATGGTCAGCGGGTGAACATAGCTCTCATAGAGAATGCCAAGCACGATATAGACCGTGGCGATGGCGGCAAGGATCAGGATCACCTGCGAGTTCATCGTCTCCTGGAACACCTGCGCAGTACCGGCAAAACTGCCGCGCACGCTGTTCGGCACGCCAAGCTGCGTCATGGTGCGGTCGATCGCCTCGCTGGCCTGCGAAAGTGAAACGCCTGCCGGCAGGTTAAAGGCAATGGTTGAGGCCGCCGACAACCCCTGGTGGTTAACCGACAGCGGCGCATTCGCCGGTTGCCAGTGGGCAAAGTAGGAGAGGGGAATCGACGCGCCCGCATCATTGATGATGTACATCTTATCCAGCGCGCTGACATCCTGGGTGTAGCGCGGGTCGACCTCCATCACCACTTTGTACTGGTTAAGCGGCTGGTAGATGGTGGAGATCTGCCGCTGGCCAAAGGCGTTATTCAGCAGGCTGTTTGCTGCCTGCACGCTGATGCCAAGGCGGGTCATGGTTTCCCGGTCATAGACCAGGTTCATCTCCGCGCCGTTATCCTGCTGATCCGAGTTGACATCCGCCAGCTCCGGCAGCGCCGCAAACGCTTTGCGGATCTTCGGCTCCCACTCGCGCAGGTCGCTTAAGGAATCTGATAGCAGTGCAAACTGGTAGCTGGCATTCGCCTGGCGGCCGCCTACGCGAATATCCTGCACCGCCATCAAAAAGAGGCTCGCGCCCGGCTCTTTTGCCAGCTTACTGCGCAGGCGGTCAATCACCTCCTGCGCGGTGGCGTGGCGCTGGTCGCGCGATTTAAGGGTGATAAACATCATCCCGCTATTAACCCGCGAGCCGCCGGTAAAGCCGGTAACATTATCCACCGCCGGATCCTCGCGGATGATCTGCATAAAGTCCTGCAACTTGCCGCGCATCGCCTGGAAGGAGATGCTCTGATCCGCCTGAATACCGCCCATCAGCACGCCGGTATCCTGCTCCGGGAAGAAGGTTTTCGGAATCGAGATATAGAGCCAGATATTGAGCGCGATAGTGCCAAGCAGCACCACGCCAACCAGCCGGGCGTGGTTAAGCACCCATTTCAGCGAGCGGGCATACTGCTGCTGGATGCGGGTCAGCAGGCGGCCAACGCCTCTCTCCCGCGTGCGGCTATGCGGCTTATGGGCTTTGAGCAACCAGCCGCACATCATTGGCGTCAGGGTGAGTGAGATCAGCAGCGAAATGCCAATCGCCACCGACAGCGTAACGGCAAACTCGCGCAGCAACCGCCCCGGCAGCCCGGCCATCAGCAGCAGAGGCAGGAACACCGCCACCAGCGACAGGCTCATCGACAGCACGGTAAAGCCCACTTCCCGCGTCCCTTGCAGCGCCGCCTGCAACGGCTTCATCCCCGCTTCGAGATGGCGGGAGATATTCTCCAGCACCACAATCGCGTCATCGACCACAAAGCCAGTGGCGATGGTCAGCGCCATCAGCGACAGGTTGTTGAGGCTAAAACCGCACAGATACATAGCGGCAAAGGTGCCAACCAGCGACACCGGCACGGCCACCGCCGGGATAAAGGTCGCCCGACCTGAACGCAGAAAGAGGAACACCACCAGGATCACCAGCGCGACGGAGATCACCAGCGTCTGCTCCACCTCCTCCAGCGAGGCGCGGATGGTCGGTGAGCGATCCTGAGCGATTTGCAGGTCAATGGCGGCGGGAATGGTCTTTTGCAGCTCCGGCAGGCGGGCGCGAATGCTGTCCACCGTCTGGATAATATTGGCTTCCGGCAGTTTGCGGACCATCAGCAAAATCGCCGGTTTGGCGTTGGTCATCCCCGCGTTGCGCACATCCTGCACCGAGTCGGTGACCGTGGCGACATCGCTTAAGCGTACCGCAGCACCATTTTTATGGTGAATAATCAGCGGCTGGTACTCCGCCGCAGTTTTTAACTCATCATTGGTCTGCACCTGCCAGCGGTGCGAGCCATCCTCCAGTGCGCCCTGCGGTTTGCGCACATTGGCATTGCTGATGGCCGTGCGCACCGCATCAAGAGAGACGCCCTGGTTAAACAGCGCCTGCGGATTGAGATCGACACGCACGGCGGGCAGGGAGCTGCCGCCGACATCGACATCGCCAACACCGTCGATTTGCGACAGGGTTTGTGCCAGCTGCGTTGAGGCAAAGTCATACAGCTCACCCTGGGAGTAGGTATCCGAGGTGAGGGTCAGGATCATGATCGGCGCAGCGGAGGGGTTCGCTTTGCGGTAGGTCGGGCGGCTCGGCATGCCGCTCGGCAGCAGGCTCTGCGCGGCGTTGATTGCCGCCTGCACATCGCGCGCCGCGCCGTTGATATCGCGGTCGAAATTGAACTCAAGAATAATGCGCGTACTGCCAAGCGAGCTGGAGGAGGTCATCTCGCCCACTCCGGCAATGCGTCCCAGCGAGCGCTCAAGCGGCGTAGCGACCGACGAGGCCATAGTCTCCGGCGAAGCGCCGGGCAGCGAAGCGCTGACCATGATCACCGGAAAATCAACCTGTGGCAGCGGGGCGACCGGCAGCAGCCGGAAGCCGAGAATGCCGCACAGGGTGATGGCGAGCGAAATCAGGATCGTCGCCACCGGGCGGTAAATGAAGAGGGCGAAGAACTTCACTTACGCCTCCTCTTCACGCTGCGGAAAGCGCTTTTTCGCCGCCAGCGCCAGGCGGTCGAAGAGCAGATAGATCACCGGCGTGGTAAACAGCGTCAGCACCTGGCTCACCAGCAGGCCGCCGACCATGCCGATCCCCAGCGGGCGACGCAGCTCTGCGCCAACGCCGGTGCTGAGCATCAGCGGCAGCGCGCCGAGCAGCGCCGCCAGGGTGGTCATCAGGATCGGGCGAAAACGCAGCAGGCAGGCCTGGAAGATGGCATCGCGCGGCGACATGCCCGCTTCGCGCTCGGCGGCGAGGGCGAAGTCGATCATCATGATGGCGTTCTTCTTCACAATGCCGATCAGCAAGATGATGCCGATAATGGCGATCACATCCAGCTCGCTGCCGGAGATCATCAGCGCCAGCAGCGCGCCGACGCCCGCCGTTGGCAGCGTCGAGAGGATGGTTATCGGGTGGATAAAGCTCTCATACAGCACGCCGAGTACGATATACATCGCCGCTATCGCCGCAACAATCAGCCAGATGGTGCTGCCGAGCGCCGCCTGGAACGCCAGCGTGCTGCCCTGGAATTCGGTGCGGATATCGGTCGGGAAGTGGAGGGTTTTTTCGCTCTCCTGCACCGCGTCAACCGCATCGCCCAGCGAGTAACCGTCGGCGACGTTAAAGGAGATGGTGGTCGACGGGAACTGATCGAGATGGTTGATGCTTAACGGCGCATAGCGCTGCTCGATTTTGGCAATCGACGACAGCGGCACCACGCCGCCATCGCTGCTGGTCAGGCGAATATTATCCAGCCCCGCCAGACCCGGCGTCTGCGTGGTGTCATGCTCCAGCACTACCCGGTACTGGTTCGCCTGAGTGTAGATGGTGGAGATCAGGCGCTGACCAAAGGCGTTGTAGAGGGCGTTATCAACATCCGCCATGCTGATACCGAGGCGGCTGGCGCTGTCGCGATCCACGTTGACATAGGCCACCAGCCCTTTGTCCTGCCAGTCGCTGCTGACATCCGCCAGCTGCGGCATCGCCTGCAATTTACTCACCAGCTGCGGTACCCAGGTGCTGAGCGCCTCAAGGGAGTTTGCCTGCAGGGTGAACTGATACTGGGTGCGGCTGACGGTCGTATCAATGGTCAGATCCTGCGTCGGTTGCAGGTAGAGCGACATACCCGGCACATTGCCCGCCGCCTGCTGCAACCGCTCGATCACCGGCTGAACGCGATCGTCGCGCTCATCAAGTGGTTTGAGGTTGATCTGCAACCGCGCGCTGTTCAGGGAGGGGTTGGTGCCGTCAACGCCGACGAAAGCGGTGAGGCTCTCCACGGCCGGATCGCGCAGGATAATATCAGCCACCTGCCGCTGGCGCTCCGCCATGCTGGCAAAGGAGGCGGATTGCGGTGCCTGCAACGTGCCCTGAATGATGCCGTTGTCCTGGATTGGGAAGAAGCCTTTCGGAATAAAGATCCACAGCATCACCGACAGCAGCAGCGTGCCGAGGGCGACGCCAAGCGTCAGCCACGGGTGATTAAGCACCCGGCTCAGCAGACGACCGTAACCGGCAATCACCCGCTCAAAAAAGCGCTCCGAGGCGCGGGAGAAGCGGTTCTGCTTGCGCAGAGATTCCGCGCTCAGCATGCGCGCGCACATCATCGGCGTTAAGGTCAGCGACACCACAGCGGAGATAAGAATGGCAATCGCCAGCGTGACGGCAAACTCGCGGAACAGCCGCCCAACGATATCGCCCATAAACAGCAGCGGGATCAGCACCGCAATCAGCGAGAAGGTGAGCGAGATGATGGTAAAGCCGATCTCGCCTGCGCCTTTCAGCGCCGCATTCAGCGGTTTTTCGCCCTTTTCGATATAGCGCGAGATGTTTTCGATCACCACAATCGCATCATCGACGACAAAGCCGGTGGCGATGGTCAGCGCCATCAGCGTCAGGTTATTGATGGAGAAATCGAGAAACACCATCGCCGCAAAGGTGCCAATCAGCGACAGCGGCACCGCAACAGCGGGGATAATCGTCGCCGGAATATTGCGCAGGAAGAGGTAGATAATCATCACCACCAGCGCAATCGCCAGCATCAGCTCAAACTGCGTGTCGCTTACCGAGGCGCGGATATTGTTGGTGCGATCCGAGAGGACTTTCACGCTGACAGATTTCGGCAGGCTCTCGGTAAGCTGCGGCAGCAGGGCACGGATGTTATCGGCGGTATCGATAATGTTTGCGCCCGGCTGGCGCTGCACATTCATCACAATCGCCTGCTGTTTATTCGCCCACGCGCCGAGCCAGCTGTTCTCTGCACCCTGTTCAACGGTGGCGATATCGCCGAGGCGGATCGGCGCGCCGTTCTGGTAAGCGATAATCAGCTTGCGGTACTCCTCGGCGGACTGCATCTGGTCATTGGCCGAGAGGGTGACGGCGCGGGTCGGGCCATCAAGGCTACCCTTCGCCGAGTTGACGTTAGCGTTACTGATGGCGGTGCGCACGGTTTCACTGGTTAACCCCAGCCCGGCAATCGCCTGCGCGTTGAGTTTGACGCGCACCGCCGGACGCTGACCGCCGGAGAGCGTTACCAGCCCGACGCCGGAGACCTGGGAAATCTTCTGCGCCACGCGCGTTTCCACCATATCCTCTACCCGCGTCATCGGCATGGCGGAAGAGGTGACCGCCAGCGTCATGATCGGCGGGTCGGCGGGGTTCACTTTGTTGTAGACCGGCGGGTTCGGTAAGTCCGAAGGCAGCAGGCTGTTGGCGGCGTTCATTGCCGCCTGCACTTCTTGTTCGGCGACATCCAGCGGCAGGCTCAGTTGGAATTGCAGCGTGACGACCGACGCGCCGCCGGAACTCTGCGAGGACATCTGCTTTAAGCCCGACATCTGGCCGAACTGGCGCTCAAGCGGCGCGGTAATCGCCGAGGTCACCACATCCGGGCTGGCGCCAGGGTAGAGCGTCACCACCTGAATGGTTGGATAATCCACTTCCGGCAGCGCCGAAACGGGCAGAAAACGGTAGCCGATGATCCCGGCCAGCAGGATCGCCACCATCAACAGCGTGGTGGCGACCGGACGCAGAATAAAGAGACGCGAAGGGCCACCCGTCCGGCCCGGCGGTAACAGCTGCATCAGCCTTGTGCTCCTTTCGCCGGACGTTCACGCTTCGCGGGCAGGGTTTCTGCGTTGCTGGCGTCAACCACTTCCACCTGTGCGCCCTCTGTCAGGCGGTCGATACCGTCGGTGACGACGCGATCGCCTGCCGATAACCCGGCGCTGATCACCACTTTCTGGCTGTCCTGGATGCCTGGCGTTACCGTGTGTTTGCTGACCTTGTTCTTATCGTTCAGCACCCAGACGAAGTTGCCTTCATTACCCATTTGCAGCGCCGCAGCGGGGATCACCACCGCATCCTGCTGGGTGGCGACCAGCATACGGGCATTAACAAACTGATTCGGGAAGAGGGCGTCGTCCTGGTTGTCGAAACGCGCTTTCAGTTTGATGGTGCCGGTGGTGGCGTCGATCTGGTTATCCAGGCTCAACAACGTGCCGCTGCTGAGCTTCTGCTTATTGGTGCGATCCCAGGCTTCCACTACCAGTTTCTGCGCATTTTTCTGCGCCTGCACAACGGTCGCGATGTCGCTCTCCGGCAGGGTAAAGATGAGATCGATAGGATGGGTCTGCGTCAGCACCACAATACCGGTGGTATCGCTGCTGCTAATCTGGTTGCCGACATCGACCTGCTTCAGGCCGACGCGTCCGCTAACCGGCGCGGTGATGCGGCTCCACTCCAGCTGCAACTGGGCGCTGGCGACGGAGGCTTCATCCGCTTTTACCGTGCCTTCGGATTCGCTGACCAGCGCCTGCTGGGCATCAAGATCCTGGCGTGAGACGAGGCTGGTTTTCGCCAGTTGCTGGTAGCGGGCAAGATCGCGGCGGGCGTTGGCAAGGGTTGCTTTATCTTTCGCCAGCTGGCCCTGCGCCTGCGCCAGCGCGACGTTGAATTCGCTGGGGTCAATCTCCGCCAGCAGATCGCCAGCGTTAACCTGTTGCCCCTCCTGGAAATGGATCGCCTTAAGCTGACCCGAGACGCGGCTGCGCACGGTAACGGTATTCGCCGCGGTGATGGTGCCGAGGCCGGAGAGATAGCGCGGAACGGATTCGCTGGTAGCGGTGGCCGCCTGCACCGGTGGCAGCGCGCCGCGCATGCCGTGACGTCCGCCGCCCGCAGGCGCGTTTTGCCCGCTTGCCGTGGTGGTTGAGGGGGTGTGCGCAAAATAGTACCAGGCCGCACCAGCCAGTGCGATGACCAGTGCCGCGACAACGGTGCGGCGAAAAGTGACTCGTCCTTTCATCGTTATAGGTATCTCTTTAAATCGAATGGCGAAGTAATAGTAGTGTAGTCACCCTGAAGCGCAGAATAATGGAGGAAAAATGAAACACTGTCTGGAAACGTAGTCACGACAGATAATTTGCGTTAGGGAGATTTTGTAGCAGAAAGCGTGCCGGGTGAAGCCACCCGGCAGATAATCAACGGAAGACAACCTGTGCCCAGCGGGCCAGCCCGGCGGTCACCGAGCCGAAGTCATCGCCGCCGGCAATGGTGATGCCGGGCAGCGTTTCCGCCAGCGCTTTTTTGATAATCGGCGAACGGGCGCTGCCGCCGGTTAAGTAGATCACATCCGGCGTCTCATTACTGGTCGCCAGCGCCAGCTGTACCTGCTCAATAATGCGCTGCAGCGGCTGGTTAAGGGCGTTTTCCAGCCCCTGCTGATCGATGGCGGTGGCGAGGCTGTCGCTGATAAACGGCAGTGAAGCGGTCACCTGCTGCGTGTCGGAGAGGGCGATTTTGCTCTCTTCCGCGCTGCGCACCAGCCGGTAGCCGAGGCGCTGCTTCCACACTTTCACCAGCAGAGCGACCTTCTCGGCGTCGCGCGCATCGCGCAGCAGGTCGTTTAACAGGCGGCCGTTTGCCGTGCTGTAGAACTCCGTCTGCGCAGGGACATCGTTGATCGCCACCGCGTTCCACCACGGCAGGATCGGCAGCGCGATACCTTTTTCCGTCTGTCCACCCATGCCGAGCAGCGGCATCAGGTTTTTGAACGCCAGCGCGATGTCGAGATCGTTCCCGCCAACACGGCAGCCGCTGTGACCGAGCAGGCTGGCGCTGCGATCCGCTTTCTCGCGCCACTGAGGACCCATCAGGATCAGCGAGCAGTCGGTGGTACCGCCGCCGATGTCGACCACCAGCACGCGCTTCTCTTCATTTAATGTCGCTTCAAAATCGAGGCCAGCGGCAACCGGTTCGAACTGGAACACCACCTCTTCGAAGCCTGCACGCGTTGCGGCGCGCTCAAGGATGCCCTGTGCCTGGGCGTTAGCCTCATCGCCGCCGAGCCCCTGGAAGTTGATCGGCCGGCCAATCACCGCCTGGCGAATCGCCTCCGGCAGCTGGCTCTCTGCCTGCTTGCGGATATGCAGCATCATGGCGCAGACCAGATCCTCAAACAGCGCGATCTGCTGCGGTTTCAGGCCGCTGGCACCGAGAAACGACTTCGGTGATTTAACGAAGTAGACCTCTTCCGGATCGCTCACATACTGGCGCAGTGAGGCGAGACCGAACTGGACGCTGGCGGCGTTGACCTCAATGTCCTCTTCGCGGTTGAAGCTCACCGCCCGGCGCAGCAGCGCCTGGGTTTCACTCCCCGTTGCCGGAACCTGATGGTGGCGATAGAGCCACTCGCTCACCGCTTCGCGCGTCGGCGCGCAGAGCATCGACGGCAGCAAGGTGCTGTTATTTTCCATGGTCAGCAGCTGTGGCGCGTTATCGCGCATCACCGCTACCGAGCAGTTTGCCGTACCGTAGTCAAAACCAATAAACACCGTGCAATCCCCATGCCTGTGAAGAAGGGGGGCGACTTTAGCGGAATGCGTGCAGGGCGACAACCGGAATATGAAAGCAAGGCGAAAATTCCCTGAGTTGTTATGCTTTTAGCATTATCAGCGGGGAGATGGTATGTACACACTGCACTGGCAGCCGCCCTATGACTGGGCGTGGATGTTGAGTTTCTTAGGCGCGCGCGCCGTGGCGGGCGTGGAGGTGGTGAGCGAGTCGCGCTATGTGCGCTCCTGTGCCTTTGGGGGGCATCGCGGGATTATTACCGCCGAGCCGGATGAGACAAGCGCGACGCTGAAGGTCACCTTAAGTGAGGGGCTTGAACCGGTTGCGGAGCACTGTTTGCAGCGGCTGGAGAGGTTATTTGATCTCTCCTGCGAGCCGGAGCGTATCAATTCGCAGCTTGGCGATCTCGCCGCCGCGCGCCCTGGCCTGCGGCTGCCCGGCTCGATCGACCCCTTTGAGCAGGCGGTGCGCGCGGTGCTTGGGCAACTGGTGAGCGTGGCGATGGCGGCAAAGCTGACGGCGAAAGTCGCGCATCGTTATGGCGAAGTGATGGACGAGGCACCGGGCTTTATCACCTTTCCCACCGCACAGCAGATTGCCGCCGCCGATGCACAGGTGCTGAAAAGTCTCGGGATGCCGCTAAAGCGCGCCCAGGCACTGATTACCCTGGCCGAGGCTGCCTGCAATGGCACCTTTCCACTCCAGAGGCCAGATGATGTGGAGCAGGGGGTGAAAGCGCTAATGAACCATCCGGGAATTGGACGCTGGACGGCGAACTACTTTGCGCTGCGCGGCTGGCAGGCGAAAGATATCTTCTTAGCGGATGATTATGCGATTAAGCAGCGTTTCGCCGGGATGACGCCCGCGCAGACGCGCCGTTATGCCGAGCGCTGGCAGCCGTTTCGCTCTTACGCGCTGTTGCATATCTGGTTTACGCGGGAATGGTCGCCCGAGCCGTAATGCAATGCCCGATGGCGCTGCGCTTATCGGGCCTACGGGAAGCATGGTTGTGGCGCTGGCGCCCGATGGCGCTGCGCTTATCGGGCCTACGGGAAGTGTGCATACGGTTGCGGGACGGGATTTGTAGGCCGGATAAGGCGCAGCCGCCATCCGGCAATTAGTTGATGGCGAAATAACTGGTGTTGAGCATCAAATCGAGCGGGTGCGCCTGGGAGATGGTATCGCCATAAATCAGGTCAATGCCGATCCCTGAGAGGGTATCCATCATCATCGGCTGATGCGTCGGCCCGGCAATGCTCTTCAGCCCAAGCCGCTGCGCATGCCCCTGAATAATGGTCACCATCATCTCATCCATCAAATTACCGTGCACGTTAGAGACCAGCTCCGGCTCCAGCAGCAGATAATCAGCCATATGCGGTGTAATGCGCTCGAAAACATCGAGATCGTGCCCGACACGGCTGAGGATAATGCGACACCCCGCATGGCGCAGACGTCTGAGGTTTTCAATTCGGGAATGGCCTTCGCGCACCAGCGCATCTGCCGGGATCACCAGATGCAGCAGACGCCCCGGCATCGGGCCACTCTCAAGCATAGATAACAGTTCATCCACCAGGCTACTGCTTGCCAGACCGTGCACGGAGAGGGGCAGGGCGACACCCAGCCCTTTGGCGGTGATGGCGGCGGCATGCTTACTGAAAAACTCATGGAAGACACGCTGGTCGAGGGCGCGAATCAGCTCCGGCTCGTGGAGCCCGGCGCGAAACGCGTGCTCCTCCATCACTTCCCCTTCGCTGGTCCATAAGCGCAGGGAGAGCAGCCAGAAGTTACACGCTTCCGGCACCCGCGGCGAGGCGACGCCGCGCGCAATCATTAACAGATGATTCTCTTTGATGATGCGCCACTGCTCCTCCAGCGACATCATCGAGCGCTCATGCTGCATCAGCCCCTGCTTCGGTTCATAGACCGTCACCCGACCGCGACCGCTGTGCTTCGAGGCATAACAGGCGATATCGGCCTGCGACATCACCTCGGAAGCCTGATGGTTATACTCATCGATAATCGTTATCCCGGCGCTGGCACCGATGCGGTGCTCGCGGCCCTCCCAGCTAAAGCGATAATCATTGATCGCTTCAATCATACGACCGGCGATATAACGTGCGCTTTCGACATTACACTCCGGCAGCAGCAGGCCAAACTCATCGCCACCCAGGCGGGCAAGAATATCCGTTGAGCGCAGCAGGCTGAGCATTAGCGTTGAGATCTCGCGCAGCAGCGTATCGCCAGCGGCATGCCCGGCGCTATCGTTAACCGCTTTAAAGCGGTCGAGATCGATAAACACCAGCGCATGACGTTGATGGTACTCCTGCACCGTCGACAGCAGGCGTTTGAGGTTCGCCTCGAAACTGACGCGGTTCGCCAGATGGGTGAGGGCATCGTGCGAGGCGCTGTAGCTCAGCTGGCGCAGCATTTTGCGCGACTCCGTCACATCCTGGATAACCAGCACCGAGCCGATATTCTGCCCGTCGAGGGTGCTGAGCGGGGTGATGGTGTAGTGAATGTCGAAGCTACCGCCCGCGCGGCAGTGCAGTACCACGTCCTGTTCAATATCCGTGCGTGACATATCGCCGCTGTGAATATTTTCCAGTACCGGCCCGCTATCGCCAAAAGTGATGTGCAGCACCTTCAGCAGAGGCTGACCCATGGCGCTCTCCTGCGACCAGCCGCTCATCTTCTCGGCGACCGGGTTCATAAAGGTGACCTTCATTTCGACATCGGTACAGAGCACCGCTTCGCCTATGGAGTCGAGAGTGATATGCAGCCGCTCCTTCTCCTGGTAAAGCGCTTCGTTAAGCTGTTTTACCTCCGTCATATCCATACTGACGCCGAGCAGCCGCTCGACCTCGCCCTGCTTATTGAGGACGCGGTTGGCCAGCGAGCGAATATGGCGGATACCGTCTGTCACGGCAATGCGGAACTCAAGCTTGAACGCGATGCGCGACGCCAGCGCGTCGCGGATCACCCGCTCGGTTTCCGGCCGGTCTTCCGGCACAATCCTTTCATACCACAACTGCCAGGTTGGTTTGAGATGCGCAGGCACTTCATACATCTCGAACATCCGTTTATCCCAGCTGATGATGTCCGGCTCCAGCTCCCACTCCCAGATACCGATGCCGCCCGCTTCATTAGCGAGGGTAATGCGCTCCATCAGCCGTTTGTTGACCCATTCGGTCTGCTTCAGATCGTTAATATCTTCAACCTGGGCAATAAAGTAGAGCGGAGTGCCGTTGGCGTGACGCACCACTGAGACCGCCAGCAGCCCCCACACCAGATCGCCGTTGCGCGTGTAGTAACGTTTTTCCATCGAATAGCTGGCAATTTCGCCGCGCGACAGCTGCTGCAGCTGGGCCATATCCCTGGCCAGGTCTTCCGGCCAGGTGAGCTGCTGGAAGGTCATCAGACGCAGCTCCTCCTGGCTGTAGCCGAGAAACTGGCACAGGGCTTTGTTAGCCTGTAACCACTGGCCGTCGGTACCGACCAGCGCCATGCCGATCGCCGAATACTCCATGGCGTTACGAAAACGCGCCTCGCTCTCGATGATGTGTTTGCGCTCGGTGCGAAAGGCATACATCACCATGGTCATAACATGCACCGGCAGAAGGATCATCAAAAAAGGCAGCCACGGCGCATTTATCATCACGCCGCTTTTAGGCGAGTTCACAACGTTAGGATCGATAGCGAGCACTAGCGACGCCACCATCACCGTTGCAAGGTAAATTAAGAAGGCTTCCATGCGCGGCAGACGCACCGCGCTCCACATCAGCAGCACAATCACGGCGGTGAAGGGCCACGGCAGATAGTGCAGCGCCAGCCAGCTCAGCAGCAGCGTCAGGGTCAGGGTAACCAGGCTTTCCAGCAGGAGTTTTGGGTTACGGTGGCGCAGCAGATAGTGGGGTTTGAAAAGCAGACCGAGCGGTACCAGCGCCAGCGCACCGATCGCCTCCGACAGCATCCATATAATAAAGGTGCGCAGCAGGTTATCCGTCGGTACCAGCAGGCAGATAAGCACGCCGCCAATCAGCGGCGGTATCAGCACGCTGCCAATGGCAAGACGTATCCAGTCGGCAAGATTTTTAAGCGGATTATAGGAAGGCAGCAGTTTGCGGAGCAGGATCGCGCCTGCAACGGCTTCAACAATATTGACCAGCGTATAACGCAAATCGACAAACGACGGCGAAAAGAGCGTAATGGTGGCAGCGACATTACCCAGCGCGCAGGCGAGGGCGATGCCCGGCCACATCTTGCCGGCATGGCGGTAAAAGGCCACGGTCATGATCGCGGTGGGAAACCAGAGCGGCGCAATGATGGTGCCAAATCGAATCAGCTCAAGGGAGAAGAGCGTGAAGATAAAAGAGAGCAGTCCAAGACTTATTAGCCGCAGCACGGGATGTGGTGTGGTAACCAAAACGTGTTGGTATTGTTTTTTCATTACCGCTTTATCCGCAACCCTGTGCCGTCCGACACGGCGGCCGACGAATGAAATGAGAATTTCGGATTATGCTAGTACAAACAATTTACAATTCCTATGGCGTGCGCTCATAAATTGACATCATAGGGTTATTAATTACTTAGTGAATGCATAAAACGCGCCCGGTGCGTCATTTTTACCCACCTTGCTGAGAAAAAAAGCGCGCAGATTGGCGAAAAATGCCGCCATTTTTGCTTATCGCCCAGAGCCGCGCTTTCGACTGGTATCGCGGCGGTGAAATCCCTATAATTGCCGCGTTTGACGCCAAGGCGTCTTCCTTCCTTTACATCCAGGTTAATCAGGTCCCTAAATTTATGACTGATCAGTCACATCAGTGCGTCATCATCGGCATCGCCGGCGCATCTGCTTCAGGTAAAAGTCTTATTGCCAGTACGCTTTACCGCGAGTTACGCGAGCAGGTGGGTGATGAACACATTGGCGTTATTCCCGAAGACAGCTACTACAAAGATCAAAGCCATCTGTCGATGGAAGAGCGTGTTAAAACCAACTATGACCATCCGAGCGCGATGGATCACAGTCTGTTATTCCAGCATCTTCAGTCGCTTAAACGCGGCGAATCCATTGAGTTACCGGTCTACAGCTATGTTGAGCATACCCGCACCGCAGAGACCATTCGTATCGAAGCCAAAAAAGTCATCATTCTGGAAGGGATCCTGCTGCTGACCGACTCACGCCTGCGCGATGAGATGAACTTCTCTATTTTTGTCGATACGCCGCTGGATATCTGCCTGATGCGCCGCATCAAACGTGACGTGAATGAGCGTGGGCGCTCGATGGATTCGGTGATGGCGCAATATCAGAAAACTGTGCGTCCGATGTTCCTGCAATTTATCGAACCCTCCAAGCAGTATGCCGACATCATCGTGCCGCGCGGCGGCAAGAACCGTATCGCTATCGACATTCTGAAAGCCAAAATCAGCCAATTTTTTGAATAATACATGTTAGGCTGTCAAACTCAGTGTTAACTACCCGTCCCCTGAGGCTTTTTCAGGGGCGTGTCGCACCAAAGGAGAATGTGCCATGCGTCTTTGTGACCGCGATATCGAAGCCTGGATGAATGAGGGCCGACTCGCAATTAACCCGCGTCCGCCGGTAGAACGAATTAATGGCGCGACGGTGGATGTCCGTCTGGGCAACAAATTCCGCACATTCAGTGGTCATACCGCAGCATTTATCGATCTGAGCGGGCCGAAACAGGAAGTGACCGCCGCCCTCGATCGGGTGATGAGCGATGAGATTGTCCTCGCCGATGGCGAAGCCTTTTTCCTCCATCCGGGCGAGCTGGCGCTGGCAGTGACCTATGAGTCCGTTACCCTGCCTGCGGATCTGGTTGGCTGGCTCGATGGCCGCTCGTCGCTGGCGCGATTAGGGCTGATGGTGCACGTCACCGCGCACCGTATCGATCCCGGCTGGTCTGGCTGCATCGTGCTGGAGTTCTATAATTCAGGAAAACTGCCGCTGGCTCTGCGCCCCGGCATGCTGATCGGCGCGCTGAGCTTCGAGCCGCTCTCTGGCCCGGCCGAGCGCCCATACAACCGCCGCGAAGATGCGAAGTATCGCGATCAGCAGGGCGCGGTTGCCAGCCGTATCGATAAAGACTGAGCAAGTTATCTCTGCAGAGGACGCCATGAGAAGAGTGTTAACCACGCTGATGATTCTGTTGGTCGTGCTGATTGCCGGCCTGTCAGCGTTGGTGTTGCTGGTCAACCCCAACGATTTCCGTGCTTATATGGTGCGTCAGGTTGAAGCGCGTAGCGGCTATCACTTACAGCTTGATGGCCCCTTGCGCTGGCACGTCTGGCCGCAGCTCAGCATTCTCTCAGGGCGCATGACGTTAACCGCGCCGGGCGCGCAGACGCCGGTGGTTAAAGCAGACAATATGCGTCTCGACGTCAATCTCATACCTCTTCTCTCCCATCAGTTGCATGTTAAGCAGGTGATGTTAAAAGGCGCGGTGATCCAGCTGACGCCTGAAACCCAGGCCAAAGTGGATAAAGACGCGCCTGTCGCACCACGTGAAAACACGCTTCCGCAGGCGGAAGAGGATCGCGGCTGGTCCTGGGATATCGGCAGTCTGCAGGTAGCGGACAGCGTGCTGGTGTTACAGCATGAGAACGATGAGCAGATGACGGTGCGCGATATCCGGCTGCAGATGGAGCAGGACGATCAGCACCAGGCGGCGCTGGAGTTCTCCGGGCGCATCAACCGTAATCAACGTGATTTAACCCTGGCGCTGCGCGCGAATCTCGACGCGCGCGACTATCCACACAACCTCTCTGCGGTGGTGGATAGCGTCAAGTGGCAGCTGCGCGGTGGCGATGTGCCATCGCAGGGTATTGAAGGCGAAGGCGAGCTACAGGCGCAGTGGCAGGGCGACCAGCAACGCCTGGCGCTAAGCGCGCTGAAGCTGCGCGCCAATGATAGCGTCCTGACCGGAAACGGCAGCGTGACTTTTGGCACCCTGCCGGTGTGGGCGCTGGATTTGCAGTTCGATAATCTCAATCTCGATAATCTGTTGCCGCCGCAAAATAGCGCAACGGATAGCAGCGCACCGGATCAACAGGGCCAGGCGCAAAGCCGTCCGCCGCGTCCGGTAATCGCTAACAGCGCCGATGTGCCGCATTTTAATGGCCTGCGTGATTTCACCGCCCAAGTGGGGATAACCGCAAAAGCCGTGCGCTGGCGCGGGATGCAGTTTGCCGATGTCAGCGGCCAGTTCAACAATGACGCTGGCCTGCTCTCCATTCCGACCCTGCAGGGCAAAATGGGCGCCGGGCAGATCTCTCTTCCGGGGCAACTGGATGTGCGTCGCGATGCATCGCGGGCGGTGTTCCAGCCGCGCCTCGACAATGTTGAGATTGGCGACATTCTGAAAGCCTTTAATTATCCCATCGCGCTTACCGGCAGCCTCTCAATGGCGGGCGATTTCTCCGGCCCGAGTATTGATGCTGAAGAGTTTCGCCGTCTGTGGCAGGGCGAGGCGCACGTTGAGCTGAAAAATAGCCGCATGGAAGGGCTCAACTTCCAGCAGCTGGTGCAGCAGGCAGTGGCGCGCAGCACCGATGTGCAGACGCAGGAAAAATATGACACGGCGACGCGGCTCGATAGTTTCAGCAGCGATCTGGCGCTGAAAGCGGGGCAGATGACGCTGAGTAACATGCAGGGCAACTCGCCGCTTATTGCCCTCACCGGTGAAGGCAAAATGGATCTGGTGAAAGAGCAGGCGGATACCCGCTTTAATATTCAGGTGCTGGGCGGCTGGCAAGGGGAGAGCGAGCTTATCGACTTCCTGAAAACGACGCCAATTCCGCTGCGTGTTTATGGGCCGTGGCAGGCGCTCAACTACACCCTGCAGGTGGATCAGCTGCTGCGTAAGCATCTGCAGGATGAGGCGAAACGCCGCCTGAGCGACTGGGCCGATCGCAACAAGGATAAACAGAGTAGCAAAGATGTGAAAAAGCTGCTCGATAAGATGTGAGTTCAGCGCCATCGGGCGACATGCCTGATGGCGGCTGCGCCTTATCAGGCCTACGGCGATGGTGCAGGGTGAAATGCCTGATGGCGGCTGCGCCTTATCAGGCCTACGGGCGTTATGAGGGTTTTAAAGAACGCCTTCTAAGGCCAGATGCTGGAGCAGCATAATGGTTTTGCCATCGGCAATCTCTCCGCTGCGGATAGCGGCCAGCGCGTCAGTAAAGTTCATCTCTACCACTTCAATATCTTCTCCTTCCTCGATCAGACCACCGCCGTTACCGGTACGGCGGCTCTCGTCATATTCGGCGATAAAAAAGTGCAGCTTCTCACTGACCGAGCCAGGGCTCATCCAGGCTTCGAATACCTTTTCGACCCGCTCAAGACGGTAGCCGGTCTCCTCTTCAGCCTCCTGCTTTATGCGCGTCTCCGCATCCAGCTCATCCAGCAGCCCGGCGGCGGCTTCCAGTAAAAAACCTGCATGATTGTTCACGAACAGCGGTAAGCGAAACTGCCGGGTTAGGATCACGCTACGTTTACTGCGGTTGTATAACAGGATCGTTGCGCCATTGCCGCGGTCATACACCTCCCGGCTTTGACGCTGCCACTCCCCGTTGCGGCGGCGAAAGTCGAAAGTGTATTTCGTCAGCTTTCCCCAATCCTGCGACAGCGGGATCGCCGTGATAATGCGTGCTTGTGCCTGTTCTGTTTGCATAGATGCTCCTTTGTGCGTTTTCAGGCATCATATCGCGCGCAATCGTGCATAAACAAGAGATTTCGTGCAGCGAATCGTCAGCGAAGGCCTTGGCAATCCATGTAAAAGCGAGGAAGAAAAGAGGGGAGGGGTGAGCCGGGGCGAACCCCGGCTGGTTTACACTTCGTAGTCGGAAGGAGCGTCGCTTGCTATGGGGATAAGCTGCACTTTCTGCACCCGGTGGCTCTCGACCTCGAGGGTTTTGAGGCGGAAATCGCCAATCGTCACCTCTTCGCCAGGCGCGGGAATACGCTGCAGATGCTCCATCAACAGCCCGGCGATGGTGTGGTAATCGCGTTTATCATCCAGCGGCAACGGCACATACTGCACCAGATCTTCCAGCGGCATATGGCCGTTGGCGGTCCAGCTGCCGTCGCTGTTTTTCTGGATATCATGGCGGGCGTCAATCTCCTCCACCTCGTTGGGCAGGTTGCCGGCGATGGTCTCCATCACATCACTTAATGTCACCACCCCTTCGACCGAGCCGAACTCATCGACCACGAAAGCGAAGTGGGTACGGGCATTGCGGAACTGCTCCAGCGCTTGCAACAGCGGCAGCCCTTCAGGGAAGACCAGCGGCTGGCGCACCAGCACACGCAGATCCAGCGGTTCGCCATGCAGGGACTGCTGCAACAGATCGAGAATATGCACCACGCCAAGCAGCGACTCCTCCTGCTCGCCGCCGGTCACCACAATACGGGTGTGCTGGTTTTTATCCAGCAGGGCACGCACCTCTGCTTCCGGCGCGTTGAGATCGATATGTTCGATATCGTGACGCGAGGTCATGATGCTGCTCACCGTGCGCTGATTGAGGTTCAGCACGCGCTCAATCATCCGCCGCTCCTGCGGATTGAAAATCTGCGCATCGTCGCTGTCGCGCAGCATCGAGGCGGTTTGCGCATCCAGCTCCGCGTCCTCTTTACGCCCGCTGAGCAGACGCATCACCGCTTCGGTGGTGCGCTGGCGCAGCGTATGGTTGGCAAACAGGAAACGGCGGCGGTTAAAGATAGCCAGCTGATTGAGGGACTCAATCATTACCGAGAAGCCAATCGCCGCATAGAGATAGCCTTTCGGAATATGGAAGCCAAAGCCTTCCGCTACCAGGCTAAAGCCGATCATCAGCAAGAAGCTGAGGCAGAGGATAACAATTGTCGGGTGATTATTGACGAAGCGGGTGAGGGCTTTGCTCGCCAGCAGCATCAGTGAGATGGCGATAATGACCGCGGCCATCATCACCGCAAGATGATCGACCATGCCGACGGCGGTGATCACCGAGTCGAGAGAGAAGACCGCGTCGAGCACCACGATTTGCGCGACCACCGCCCAGAATTTTGCCCCGCGCCGCTGGCTGGGGTTGTCGCTGTCTTTCCCTTCAAGCCGCTCGTTCAGCTCTACCGTGGCTTTAAACAACAGGAACAGGCCGCCGAACAGCATGATGAGATCGCGGGCGCTAAAGCTTAAACCGCGCACGGTGAAGAGCGGTTGCGTGAGCGTCACCAGCCACGAAATGGAGGCCAGCAGCACCAGGCGCATCAGCATAGCAAGGATTAAACCCGTTACGCGGGCGCGGTCGCGCTCTGCAGGGGGAAGTTTTTCCGCCAGGATGGCGATAAAGACCAGGTTATCGATACCGAGCACTAACTCAATGACCACCAGTGTGATCAGCCCGGCCCAGATTGATGGATCAGCAATCCACTCCATTGTTAGCGTAAAACCTTATATAAGTTGAGCGTTGTGATGAGGAGATCATGGGTAACTTTCAGCACGAATGCAATGCCGCCTGCGATTAATCTTATTTAATAAGATATTTAAGAGTTATTTAATTACATTCCCGCACGGTGATTATGTTTATTTGTTGCTGTTTAAGGTGCGAATTTAGGAACTATCGTATGGGGCAGGCTGCATCCCTAAGTTGTCAATATAAGTTAATTCCTAAAAACCTGAAAACCTGACGTTAATATTATTCTTAAAAAAGCTTCTGTCAGGAGATGCCGCCTTGCCTGCCTTTGGCTTAGCTGCAACAATTCCATCGGCATCTTTCAAATATACCTGCGATGTTAATTTCCGCGTTGTTATTCGATGCGGAAAAGGATACCCGCCGTATTTAGTGCGCGCCGCAGCTGGCGCCCTGACGAGGATGTAAAGGATGACTATCAACGACATATCGATGATCAGTGCATTGGTAACTGGAAGCCAGGGGCGGTAGCATGCCTGTTGGCATGACTGCAGCCGGATTATTCTGTAATGTCATGGGGTTGGATAAATGCTTTTTAGGACTGATGCTAGTTATATTCCTGGTGAATTAACTGCATTCTGATTCTGTGTACTGCTTGAGCGCTTATTTAAATCGCACAGGATAATTACTCTGCCATAGTGATAATTAATCAATGATGAAATCTAAAATGAAATTGATGCCATTATTGGTGTCCATAAGCTTAATGAGTGGCTGCACCGTATTCCCGGGTAGCAATATGTCAACATCGGGAAAGGACGTGATTAAACAGCAGGATGCTGACTTTGATTTAGACAGTATGGTGAACGTTTATCCATTGACCCCGCGTCTGATTGAGCAGTTACGCCCACGCGTAAACGTTGCTCAACCTAACATGTCGCTGGATCAAGAGATCTCCTCTTATGAATACCGCGTTGGTCCAGGCGACGTCCTGAGCGTCACTGTGTGGGATCACCCGGAATTGACCACTCCTGCCGGTCAGTATCGCAGCTCCAGCGATACCGGTAACTGGGTGCAGCCGGATGGCACCATGTTCTACCCCTATATCGGCAAAGTCCGCGTGGTGGGTAAAACCCTGGCCGAAATACGTAGTGATATTACCAGCCGCTTAGCCACCTATATTGCCGACCCGCAGGTGGACGTTAATATCGCCGCGTTCCGCTCGCAAAAAGCCTATGTCTCTGGCCAGGTTAATAAATCAGGCCAGCAGGCGATCACCAACGTGCCGCTGACCGTGCTTGACGCGATCAACGCCGCGGGCGGTCTGACCGATCTTGCCGACTGGCGCAACGTCGTGCTGACCCACAAAGGCAAAGAGGAGCGCATTTCTCTGCAGGCGCTGATGCAAAACGGCGACCTCAGCCAGAACCGTCTGCTCTATCCGGGCGACATTCTGTTTGTTCCGCGCAATGACGATCTGAAAGTGTTCGTGATGGGCGAAGTGAAAAAACAGAGCACCCTCAAAATGGACTTCAGCGGCATGACGCTGACCGAAGCGCTTGGCCAGGCAGAAGGTCTCGACCTGACCTCCTCCAACGCCAGCGGTATCTTCGTCATCCGTCCGATCAAGAACGGCGAGGGCGGTCGCGGCAACAAGATTGCCAACATCTACCAGCTTGATATGTCGGATGCCACGTCGCTGGTGATGGCCACCAACTTCCGCCTCCAGCCTTATGACGTTGTTTATGTCACCACCGCACCGGTATCGCGTTGGAACCGTCTTATCAACCAGTTGCTGCCAACCATCAGTGGCGTTCGCTACATGACGGATACGGCCAAAGATATTCATACGTGGTAACAGGCATGTTCAACAAAATTCTGGTGGTTTGTGTGGGGAACATTTGTCGTTCCCCGACAGCGGAACGGCTACTGAAAAAATACCACCCCGGGCTCACGGTTGAGTCCGCCGGGTTGGGCGCACTGGTCGGGCATAGCGCAGATGCCAACGCCACGGCCGTGGCGGCAGATAACCAACTCTCGCTGGATGGGCATGTCGCACGCCAGATCTCCGGGAAATTGTGTCGTGAATTCGATCTGATTCTGGTCATGGAGAAGCGACACATCTCCCGCTTGTGCGAACTTACCCCCGAGATGCGTGGAAAGGTCATGTTGTTTGGCCACTGGGATAACGAACGGGAGATCCCCGATCCGTATCGCAAAAGTCGCGAAGCTTTTGAAGCCGTTTACACCTTACTTGACCAGTCTGCCCGCCTTTGGGCGCAGGCATTGCAAGCTCAGCAGGGATAATAATGACAGAGAAAACACACCATTCGCATTCTGCTACGTCGGCAGTGGGCAATGACGAAATCGATATTGGCCGTCTGCTCGGCACAATCATTGAGGCTCGCTGGTGGGTGCTGGGCATTACCGCGCTATTTGCCCTCGCCGCGCTCGTTTACTGCATGTTCGCCACGCCCATTTACAGCGCCGATGCGCTGGTGCAGATCGAGCAGAATACCGGCAGTTCGCTGGTGCAGGATATTAACAGCGCGCTGAGTAACAAACCGCCGGCGTCAGAAGCGGAAATTCAGCTGATCCAGTCCCGTCTGGTGCTGGGCAAAACCGTTGACGATCTCGACCTCGACATCTCGGTGGTGAAAAACACCTTCCCACTGTTCGGCGCCGGTTGGGATCGCCTGATGGGGCGGCAGAATGAGACTGTTAAGGTCACCTCATTCGAACTGCCGAAAGGGTGGGCGGATCAGACCTTCACCCTTAAAGTGCTGAGCCCGAAAACTTATCTGCTGAGCAGCGACGGTGGGTTTGAAGCGCGCGGTGAAGTGGGCAAACCGTTGAGCAAAGAGGGCGTCACCATGATGGTGAGCGCGATTCAGGCCTCTGACGACAGCGAGTTTACCGTCACCAAGTTCTCGACCCTTGGCATGATCAACAATCTGCAAAACAACCTGACGGTTGTGGAGAACGGTAAAGACACCGGCGTGCTGAGCCTCAGCTACACCGGCGAAGATCGCGACCAGATCCGTGCCATTCTCAACAGCATCACCCGCAACTACCTTGAGCAGAATATTGAGCGCAAATCGGAAGAAGCGGCAAAAAGCCTGATCTTCCTCGATAAGCAGCTACCGGAAGTGCGTCATAACCTCGACGTCGCGGAAGATAAGCTCAACGCCTATCGTCAGACGAAAGACTCCGTTGACCTGCCGCTTGAAGCGAAGTCAGTGCTCGACTCGGTGGTCAACATTGATGCGCAGTTGAACGAACTGACCTTCAAAGAAGCGGAGATCTCCAAGCTCTACACCAAAGCGCACCCGGCGTACCGCACGCTGCTGGAGAAACGCCAGGCGCTGGAAGATGAGAAGGCGAAGCTCAATAAACGCATTACGGCCATGCCGCAGACGCAGCAGGAAATTGTGCGCCTGACCCGCGACGTTGAATCTGGTCAGCAGGTCTATATGCAGTTGCTGAATAAACAGCAGGAGTTGCGTATCACTCAGGCGAGCACCGTGGGCGATGTGCGCATCGTTGACCCGGCAATCACCCAGCCTGGCGTGCTGAAGCCGAAAAAAGCGCTGATTATTCTCGGCAGCATTATTTTCGGTCTGATTATCTCCGTCGTTGGCGTGCTGCTGCGTTCCCTCTTCAACCGCGGTATCGAAAGCCCGCAGGTGCTGGAAGAGCACGGTATCAGCGTCTATGCCAGCATCCCGCTCTCCGAGTGGCAGAAGGAGCGTGATAACGCGCAAGTCGCCAAAGGCGCACGCCGCTTCAAGCAGAGCCAACTGCTGGCAGTGGGTAACCCGACCGACCTGGCGATTGAAGCGGTTCGCAGCCTGCGTACCAGTCTCCACTTCGCCATGATGCAGGCCAACAACAATGTGTTGATGATGACCGGGGTCAGCCCCTCCATCGGTAAAACCTTTGTCTGTGCCAACCTTGCGGCGGTTATCAGCCAGACCAACAAGCGCGTGCTGCTGATCGACTGTGATATGCGTAAAGGCTACACCCACGAACTGCTGGGTACCGACAATATCAACGGTCTGTCAGATGTGCTGGCAGGGAAGGGCACCATTGAAAGCTGCGCGAAGCCGACCTCTATCAGCAACTTCGACCTGGTTCCGCGTGGTCAGGTGCCGCCTAACCCTTCTGAGCTGCTGATGAGCGAACGCTTTACCCAGCTGATTGATTGGGCGAGCAAAAACTACGATCTGGTACTGATCGATACCCCGCCAATCCTCGCGGTGACCGATGCGGCTGTAGTAGGTCGCCACGCGGGCACCACGCTGATGGTGGCGCGTTACGCGGTCAACACCCTGAAAGAGATCCAGACCAGCCTGAGCCGCTTCGAGCAGAACGGCATCCAGGTGAAAGGCGTCATCCTGAACTCCATCTTCCGCCGCGCTACCGGCTATCAGGATTACGGCTACTACGAGTACGAATACAAGTCCGACTCGAAATAACAAGACTTATACCTCTACCCTCAGCGTGCTTCGCCCTTCCCCTTAACGGGGGGAGGGCGTAAGCGAGGGCGAAAAGCGGCATGTTGAACGCATTAGGGATCGCATCATGAGCACAACAGCAAACCCATTAATTTCAATTTATATGCCTACCTGGAACCGTCAGCAGCTGGCCATCCGCGCCATTAAATCGGTGCTGCGCCAGGATTACCCGCACTGGGAAATGATCATCGTTGATGACTGCTCCGCGTCGTTCGATCAGCTGCAGCAGTTTGTTGATGAGCTGGGCGACCCGCGCGTCAGCTATACGCGCAACGACTTCAACTCCGGTGCCTGCGCCGTGCGCAACCAGGCTATTCTGCAGGCGCGCGGTCAATACATTACCGGTATCGATGATGATGATGAGTGGACGCCAAACCGCTTATCGGTCTTTCTCGCCCATAAACATCTGCTTAATACCCGCGCGTTTCTCTATGCCAATGATTATGTTTGCCAGGGCGAAGTCTACGCGCAGCCGGCGAGCCTGCCGCTCTATCCGAAATCGCCGTTCTCCCGCAAACTCTTCTACAAACGTAATATCGTTGGTAATCAGGTCTTTACCTGGGCGTGGCGATTTAAAGAGTCGCTGTTTGATACCCAACTGAAAGCCGCCCAGGATTACGATATCTTCCTGCGTATGGTTACCGATTATGGCGAGCCGTTCAAAATTGAAGAGGCGACGCAGATCCTGCATATCAACCACGGCGAGATGCAGATCACCTCTTCACCGAAGAAGTTCTCCGGCTACTTCCACTTCTATCGCAAGCACAAAGATAAGTTCGACCGTGCCAGCAAGAAGTATCAACTCTTCACCCTCTACCAGATCCGCAACAAGCGGATGAACTGGCGCACGCTGTTGACGCTCTTTTCCGTGCGCAACGGCAAACGTCTGGCTGATGGGCTGCGGGGTAAATAATGCGACTGGAAGATTTTCGCGCAAACCACTGGAGTTTGCGCCCGTGCTGCATGGTTGCCGCCTACCGTATCGCGCACTTCTGCTCGGTGTGGCGCAAAAAGCATGTGATTAACAATATCTGGGCCGCGCCGGCCATTCTGCTCTACCGCTTTATCACCGAATGCCTGTTTGGCTATGAGATCCAGGCGGCAGCAACTATCGGTCGACGTTTTACCATTCACCACGGTTATGCAGTGGTGATTAATAAAAATGTCGTCGCGGGTGATGATTTTACCATTCGCCATGGTGTGACCATCGGCAACCGTGGCGCCGACAGCCTGGCCTGTCCGGTCATCGGCAACGGCGTTGAGCTGGGGGCGAATGTGGTGATGATTGGCGATATTACCATTGGCAACAATGTCACCATCGGCGCAGGCAGCGTGGTGCTCGACAGTGTGCCGGACAACGCGCTGGTGGTGGGTGAAAAAGCGCGCGTGAAGGTGATTAAATGAATATTTTGCAGTTTAACGTACGCCTCGCAGAGGGCGGTGCTGCGGGTGTTGCGCTGGATCTCCACCAGCGGGCACTGCAGCAGGGTTATCAGTCGCGCTTTATTTATGGCTACGGTAAAGGCGGCAAAAAGAGTGTCAGCCATGACAACTATCAGAACGTCTATAAACAGACGCCGCGTCTGACCTCGATTGCCAACCTGGCGCTGTTCCGCCTCTTTAACCGCGATGTTTTCGGCAATCTCAATAATCTTTATCGCAACGTGACCCGCAGCGAGGGGCCACTGGTGCTCCATTTCCATGTGATGCACAGCTACTGGCTCAACCTTGAGGATCTGGTGGCGTTTTGCCAGCGCGTAAAAGCGCACAAACCGGACGTCACCTTCGTCTGGACGCTGCACGACCACTGGAGCGTCACCGGCCGCTGCGCCTTTACCGACGGCTGCGAAGGGTGGAAAACCAACTGCCAGAAGTGTCCGACTCTGAGCAACTATCCGCCGGTCAAAATCGATCGCGCGCATCAGTTAGTGGGCCGCAAGCGCCAGCTGTTTAACACCATGCTGTCACTGGGCTGCCAGTTTATCTCCCCAAGCCAGCATGTGGCTGACGCCTTTAACAGTCTGTATGGCGCTGGCCGTTGCCAGATTATCAACAACGGTATTGATGTCGCGACAGAGGAGATCCTTGCCCAGCTCGCGCCGGTCAAAGTGACGCAGGGAAAACCGAAGATCGCCATCGTCGCCCACGATTTACGCTACGACGGGAAAACCAACCAACAGCTGGTGCGCGACATTATGGCCCTTGAAGATCGCGTCGAGCTGCACACCTTCGGCAAATTTTCCCCGTTTGAGGGGCCGCAGGTGGTTAACCACGGCTTTCTGACCGATAAGCGTAAATTGATGAGCGAGCTCAATGAGATGGATGCGCTGGTCTTTAGTTCGCGCGTCGATAACTACCCGCTGATCCTCTGCGAAGCCCTCTCTATTGGCGTGCCGGTGATCGCCACCCACAGCGATGCGGCGCGGGAAGTGCTGCAAAAGTCGGGCGGGAAGACCTTCAGTGAAGAGGAGGTGCTGCCGCTGGTGCAGTGCCATAAAGCAGAAATCGCCCAGGCGGTGTTTGGCGAGAGCCTTGACGCGTTTCGCGCGCGCAGCCGTCAGGCCTATAGCGGTCATCAGATGCTGGAGGAGTATGTCTCGTTCTATCAGAGTCTGTAGCTATCTGCTGCTGCCGTTGATCTACCTGCTGGTCAACGTGAAATTATTCCAGCTCGGTGAGAGCTTCCCGATCACGATTGTGACCTTTTTACCGGTGATGCTGCTGCTCTACGTTGAGCGCATCAACCTGAAAAAATTGATGTTAGCGCTGATGCTCGGTGCAGGATTAACGCTCTTCAACTTTATTTTCGGTAAGTCGCTGGATGCCAGCAAATATGTCACGTCGACAATGCTGTTTGTTTACATTGTGATCATTATTGGCATGGTATGGAGTATTCGCTTCAAAACGATCTCGCCGCATAACTATCGAAAGATTTTGAGATTTTTCTATATGGTGGTGGCGTTAATTGTCACGCTCGCCGCAATGGAGATGGCTCAGATCATTCTTACTGGCGGCAGTAGTTTGATGGAAATAATTTCGAAATATCTTATTTACAGCAACAGTTACGTGCTGAATTTTATCAAGTTCGGCGGTAAGCGAACCACGGCGCTCTATTTCGAACCGGCATTCTTCGCTCTGGCGTTAATCTCAATTTGGCTCAGCATCAAACAGTTTGGTATCAAAACGCCGAAGACCGATGCTATGATTCTGGCAGGGATAGTTCTCTCAGGATCGTTCTCCGGGGTAATGACATTCATCATGTTTTACCTGCTGGAATGGGCGTTCCAGTATCTCAATAAAGAGGCGATTCAGAAGAAATTACCGCTGGCAATTATTTCACTTGCGGTGTTTGTCGTGGGCCTCGTATTTGCTTTTCCTTATATTGCAACGCGTATTGGCGATTTGGGAACGGAAGGCTCCTCCTCTTATTACCGAATTATCGGTCCGCTTGTGATGGTTGGATATTCGCTGACCAATATTGATGGCGTAGTAAGATTCGGCTCACTTTATGAATATGTCGCATCATTCGGAATCTTTAACGGTGCAGACGTCGGGAAAACAATAGACAATGGGTTGTATCTGCTGATCATTTATTTTTCATGGTTAGCGGTAATACTGACCGGATGGTACATGTTTAAAGTCGCTAAAATGACGATGAATGCTTTTGGCAACAATCAGAATTTTCGCGTTCAACTTTTCTTGTTTACCCCGATCTCGTTGTTTTTTACGGGGTCAATTTTTAGTCCGGAATATGCATTTTTAATTGTTTGTCCATTTATTCTTCGTAAAGCGTTGAATATTGTCAGTTCATGAGAAGGTGGGTCACATGCTGCTTAGTGTTATTACTGTCGCGTTTCGCAATTATGAAGGTGTGATGAAGACCTGGCAGTCGCTGGCTCACCTGGCGAAAGCGCAAGATATTGATTTCGAGTGGATTGTGGTTGACGGCGGTTCACAGGACGGCACTGAGGATTTTCTGAAAAGCCTCAATGGACAATATAATTTACGTTTCATAAGCGAACGCGATAAAGGTATTTACGATGCCATGAATAAAGGCATCGATATGGCTTCAGGACGTTTTGCGATATTTCTTAATTCTGGCGATATTTTCCATGAAGAGATCGTCGACGTTGTTCGCCAGTTAAGCGAAGCGAAAGAGACCGCGATGTATATCGGCGATGCGCTGCTTGATTTCGGCGACGGCAGCAAGCTGCGCCGCAATGCGAAAAGCGGCTGGTATATTTATCACAGCCTGCCGGCCAGCCATCAGGCCATCTTTTTCCCGGTGCACGGGTTAAAAACGTACCCCTACGATCTGCAATTTAAAGTCTCATCCGATTACGCGTTAGCGGCCAGAATGTTTAAAGCGGGCTTTCCGTTTAAGCGTCTGAAAGGGCTGGTATCTGAATTCTCGATGGGCGGTGTATCCACTTCTAATAATCTCGAATTATGTCAAGACGCCCGTAAAGTTCAGCGCATGATATTACACGTCCCGGGCTTCTGGGCAGAATTATCCTATATGTTGCGTTTACGGACGACGGGTAAAGCAAAGGCTTTATATAACAAAGCGTAACGCCCGGACATAAGGAAAGAATATGCAAGATTTAAACGGATTCTCCGTGCCGAAAGGCTTTCGGGGCGGGAACGCTATTAAGGTTCAACTGTGGTGGGCGGTACAGGCGACATTATTTGCCTGGTCTCCGCAGGTGCTTTATCGCTGGCGCGCCTTCTTATTACGCCTGTTCGGCGCAAAGGTAGGTAAAGGCGTGGTGATTCGACCGTCGGTCAAAATTACCTACCCATGGAAATTAACCCTGGGTGATTACAGCTGGGTGGGGGATGACGCGGTGTTATATACGCTCGGCGACATAACCATCGGCGCAAATTCTGTGGTGTCACAGAAGTGTTATTTGTGCACCGGCAGTCACGACTATATGAGCGCGCATTTCGATATTAACGCGACGCCCATCGTGATTGGCGAGAAGTGCTGGCTGGCGACGGATGTGTTTGTTGCTCCCGGCGTTTCTATCGGCGACGGCACGGTCGTCGGTGCGCGCAGCAGTGTTTTTAAATCGCTACCGGCAAATGCGATTTGTCGGGGCAATCCCGCAGTGGTAACGCGCGAACGCGTTGAAAAGGTAACTCCCTAACAGGGAACATTGAGGAAAATAAATTATGTCTAAAGTCGCTCTCATCACCGGCGTTACCGGGCAAGATGGCTCTTATCTGGCAGAACTGCTTCTGGAAAAGGGTTACGAAGTTCACGGCATCAAACGCCGCGCTTCCTCTTTCAATACTGAGCGTGTTGATCACATTTATCAGGATCCGCACACAAGCAACCCGAAATTCCACCTGCACTACGGCGATCTGACCGATACGTCAAACCTGACCCGTATCCTGCAGGAAGTGCAGCCGGATGAAGTGTACAACCTGGGTGCGATGAGCCACGTTGCGGTCTCCTTCGAATCCCCGGAATACACCGCTGATGTCGACGCCATGGGTACGCTGCGTCTGCTGGAAGCGATCCGCTTCCTGGGTCTGGAGAAGAAAACCCGTTTCTATCAGGCATCCACCTCTGAGCTGTATGGCCTGGTGCAGGAAACCCCGCAGAAAGAGACTACGCCGTTCTACCCGCGCTCTCCGTATGCCGTTGCCAAACTGTACGCTTACTGGATCACCGTGAACTACCGTGAATCCTACGGCATGTATGCCTGTAACGGCATTCTGTTCAACCACGAATCCCCGCGTCGCGGCGAAACCTTCGTGACCCGTAAAATCACCCGCGCGATCGCTAACATCGCTCAGGGCCTGGAATCCTGCCTCTACCTCGGCAACATGGACTCCCTGCGTGACTGGGGCCATGCCAAAGACTACGTGAAAATGCAGTGGATGATGCTGCAGCAGGAACAGCCGGAAGACTTCGTTATCGCGACTGGCGTGCAGTATTCCGTACGTCAGTTCGTGGAAATGGCTGCCGCTCAGCTGGGTATCAAACTGCGCTTCGAAGGCACTGGCGTCGAAGAGAAGGGTATCGTTGTTTCCGTAACTGGCCACGATGCGCCGGGCGTGAAACCGGGTGATGTGATTGTTGCCGTTGACCCGCGTTACTTCCGTCCTGCTGAAGTGGAAACCCTGCTGGGCGACCCGACCAAAGCGCACGAAAAACTGGGCTGGAAACCGGAAACTACCCTGCAGGAGATGGTCTCCGAAATGGTGGCAAAAGATCTGGAAGCAGCGAAAAAACATTCACTGCTTAAGGCCCACGGTTACGAGGTTGCCATCGCGCTGGAGTCCTGAGCATGACCAAACAACGTGTTTTTGTGGCTGGCCATCGCGGGATGGTGGGGTCAGCCATCGTACGGCAGCTCGAACAGCGTGCGGATATCGAACTGGTGCTGCGCTCGCGCGAAGAGCTGAACCTGTTAGATGCCGCAGCGGTGGACGCGTTTTTCGCCAGCGAACGTATTGACCAGATTTACCTGGCAGCAGCGAAAGTGGGCGGTATTGTGGCGAACAATACCTACCCGGCGGACTTCATCTACGAAAATATGATGATTGAGAGCAACATCATTCACTCGGCGCACAAGCACGACGTGAACAAGCTGTTGTTCCTCGGTTCGTCCTGCATCTACCCGAAACTGGCGAAGCAGCCGATTGCTGAAAGCGAGCTGCTGCAAGGGACGCTGGAGCCGACGAACGAGCCGTACGCGATTGCCAAAATCGCCGGGATCAAACTGTGCGAATCGTATAACCGCCAGTATGACCGCGACTACCGCTCGGTGATGCCGACCAACCTGTATGGTCCGCACGACAACTTCCACCCGAGCAACTCGCACGTTATTCCTGCGCTGCTGCGTCGTTTCCATGAAGCGACTCAGGAGAATGCGGCAGACGTGGTGGTGTGGGGCAGCGGCACGCCGATGCGTGAATTCCTCCATGTGGATGATATGGCAGCAGCCAGCATTCATGTGCAGGAGCTGGCGCGCGAAGTGTGGCAGGAGAATACCGAACCGATGCTGTCGCATATCAACGTCGGTACCGGCGTTGACTGCACCATTCGCGAACTGGCGCAGACGGTTGCAAGCGTTGTGGGCTACAAAGGCCGCGTGGTGTTTGACGCCACTAAGCCGGACGGCACGCCGAGTAAGCTGCTGGACGTGACCCGTCTGCATCAACTGGGCTGGTATCACGAGATCTCACTGGAAGCGGGGCTGGCAAGCACCTACCAGTGGTTCCTTGAAAACCAGCACCGGTTCCGGGGGTAAGCATGTTTTTAAGTCATGAAGATTTTGCCACGGTGGTGCGTTCCACCCCGCTGATCTCCATCGATCTGATCGTGGAGAACTCACGCGGCGAGTTTTTACTCGGCAAACGCACTAACCGTCCGGCCCAGGGATACTGGTTCGTGCCGGGCGGACGCGTGCAAAAGGACGAGCCGCTGGCAGCCGCTTTCGAGCGGCTGACTCAGGCGGAACTGGGACTGCGCCTGCCGATGTCGGCAGGTGAGTTTTACGGCGTCTGGCAGCACTTCTATGACGATAACTTCTCCGGCCCCGATTTTACGACCCACTACATCGTGCTCGGCTTCCGTCTGCGCGTGGACGAGGAGACCCTCGCCCTGCCAACGGAGCAGCACGATGACTATCGCTGGGTTTCGCCGGAGGCGTTGATTGCTGACCCGCTGGTTCATGACAACAGCCGCGCCTATTTCCTCGACGCGCAGGGAGTGCCGGGCTTATGAAAATCCTGGTTTATGGCATCAACTATTCGCCGGAGCTGACCGGGATCGGTAAGTACACCGGCGAAATGGTGGAGT
The DNA here is from genome assembly GCF_016516575.1 of Kosakonia sp. S57. NCBI lineage: Bacteria > Pseudomonadati > Pseudomonadota > Gammaproteobacteria > Enterobacterales > Enterobacteriaceae > Kosakonia > Kosakonia sp. S57. The sequence continues at coordinate 63,610 of NZ_JACVUL010000005.1, forward strand.
GGATGGCCCGTCAGGGCCATGACGTTCGCGTCATCACTGCGCCGCCGTACTACCCGGAGTGGAAAGTCGGGCACCCTTACAGTGCCTGGCGCTGGCGTAAAGAGCAGGGCGCCGCCACGGTGTGGCGCTGCCCGCTCTACGTGCCGAAGCAGCCGTCGACCATCAAGCGTCTGCTGCACTTAGGCAGCTTTGCTGTCAGCAGCTTTTTCCCGCTGATGGCCCAGCGCAGCTGGAAGCCGGATCGCATCATCGGCGTGGTGCCGACGCTGTTTTGCACGCCGGGCATGCGCCTGCTGGCAAAACTGAGCGGCGCACGCACGCTGCTGCACATTCAGGATTATGAAGTGGACGCCATGCTCGGGTTAGGCATGGCGGGCAAAGGTAAAGGCGGCCTGGTGGCAAAAATGGCGGCCGCGTTTGAACGCAGCAATCTGCATAACGTTGACAACGTCTCTACCATCTCCCGCTCGATGATGAACAAAGCGCGTGAGAAGGGCGTGTCAGCCGACAAGATTATCTTCTTCCCGAACTGGTCCGAAGTGGCGCGTTTTCGTGATGTCGACGCGGCAAGCGTTGCGCAGTTACGCCGCGACCTCGGTCTGCCGGATGACAAAAAAATCATTCTTTACTCCGGCAACATCGGCGAGAAGCAGGGATTAGAAAATGTGATTGAAGCCGCTGCGCGACTGAAGGGCCATCCGTGGCTGTTCGCCATCGTCGGACAGGGCGGGGGCAAAGCGCGGCTGGAGAAAATGGTTAGCGAGCGCGGCCTCGACAATGTGAAATTCTTCCCGTTGCAGCCTTATGAAGCGCTGCCGGCGCTGCTCACGCTTGGCGATTGCCACCTGGTTATCCAGAAGCGCGGCGCGGCGGATGCGGTATTGCCCTCCAAGCTGACCAACATTCTGGCGGTGGGCGGCAATGCGGTGATCACCGCCGAAGAGAGTACCGAACTTGGCCAGCTCTGCCTGACTGAGCCTGGCATTGCGGTCTGCGTCGAACCGGAATCGGTCGATGCGCTGACCTCGGGCATTGAACGCGCGTTAGCGCTGCCCACAAACAACACGGTGGCACGTGAATATGCCGAACGCACGCTCGAAAAAGAGAACGTGTTAAGCCAGTTTATTGCAGATATCAGCCCGGAGAAATCCGCGACGCCCGCCGCCGCCCACGATGGCGCGGCGCAAGAGGCGCGCCTCAATTTCGACGGCAATGGGGATAAATCATGAGTCAAACGCAACTCTATCCGGTCGTGATGGCCGGGGGCTCCGGCAGCCGTCTGTGGCCACTTTCCCGCGTGCTTTACCCTAAACAGTTTCTCTGCCTGAAGGGCGATCTCACCATGTTGCAGACCACCGTCTGCCGCCTGAACGGCGTTGAGTGCGAAAGCCCGGTGGTGATTTGTAACGAGCAGCACCGTTTTATCGTCGCAGAACAGCTGCGCCAGCTTAACAAGCTGACGGAGAACATCATTCTTGAACCGGCAGGCCGCAACACCGCACCGGCGATTGCGCTGGCGGCGCTGGCGGTTAAACGCCACAACCCGGATAGCGATCCGCTGATGCTGGTGCTGGCAGCGGACCACGTTATTCAGGATGAAGAGGCGTTCCGTACTTCGGTACGTAATGCCATGCCGTATGCCGAGGCGGGCAAACTGGTTACTTTCGGTATCGTGCCGGATATGCCCGAAACCGGTTACGGCTACATCCGCCGCGGCGAAGTCAGCCCGGGCCAGGTTGATGCGGTGGCGTTTGAAGTGGCGCAGTTTGTCGAAAAACCGAACCTGGAAACTGCCCAGGGGTATGTCGCCAGCGGCGAATACTACTGGAACAGCGGCATGTTCCTGTTCAGCGCCGGTCGCTACCTCGAAGAGCTGGAAAAATATCGCCCGGACATTCTTGAAGCCTGTGAAAAGGCGATGGATGCCACCGACCCGGATATGGACTTTATCCGCGTTGATGAAGACGCGTTCCTCGCCTGCCCGGAAGAGTCTATCGACTACGCGGTAATGGAACGCACTGCCGATGCAGTGGTGGTGCCGATGGACGCAGGCTGGAGCGATGTTGGCTCCTGGTCTTCGCTGTGGGAGATCAGCCAGCAGACGCCGGAAGGCAACGTGCACCACGGCGATGTGATCAGCCACAAAACCGAAAACAGCTACGTCTATGCCGAATCGGGTCTCGTGACCACCGTTGGCGTAAAAGATTTGGTGGTGGTGCAGACCAAAGACGCCGTGCTGATTGCCGACCGTAATGCGGTGCAGGACGTGAAAAAGGTGGTCGAGAAGATCAAAGCCGAAGGGCGTCACGAGCACCATATTCACCGCGAAGTTTACCGCCCGTGGGGTAAATATGACTCCATCGATGCAGGCGATCGCTACCAGGTGAAACGCATCACCGTGAAACCGGGCGAGGGGCTGTCGGTGCAGATGCACCACCACCGCGCCGAGCACTGGGTGGTGGTTGCCGGTACGGCAAAAGTCACCATCGATGATGAAGTCAAACTGCTGGGCGAAAACGAATCTATCTATATTCCGCTCGGCGCACGCCACTGCCTGGAAAACCCGGGCAAGATCCCTCTCGACCTGATTGAGGTACGCTCCGGTTCGTACCTGGAAGAGGATGACATTGTGCGCTTCGCCGATCGTTACGGGCGTATTTAACGTCCATTGCCGGCCCGCCGCGCGCGGGTTCGGCCAGAACAACTATTGATAACATTTATGTGGCCAGTTGCGGTCAAGGCTGACTGTTGCCTGAAGAAGAGGTAATGATGGAAAAATTAACCTGTTTTAAAGCTTACGATATTCGCGGAAAGCTGGGCGAAGAACTCAATGAAGATATAGCCTGGCGTATTGGCCGCGCCTACGGGGAGTACCTGAAGCCGCAGACCATTGTGCTCGGCGGCGATGTGCGCCAGACCAGCGAATCGCTGAAGCTGGCGTTAGCCAAAGGCTTGCAGGACGCTGGCGTTGATGTGCTGGATATTGGTCTTTCAGGTACCGAAGAGATCTATTTCGCCACCTTCCATCTCGGCGTTGACGGCGGTATCGAAGTGACCGCCAGCCACAACCCGATGGACTACAACGGCATGAAACTGGTGCGCAAAGGCGCGCGCCCCATCAGCGGCGACACCGGCCTGCGCGACGTGCAGCGTCTGGCGGAAGCCAACGACTTCCCGCCGGTTAACCCGGAAAAACGCGGCAGCTACAAGCAAATCTCCCTGCGCGATGACTATATCGACCATCTGCTCGGCTACATCAACACCGCTAACCTCAAACCGCTGAAACTGGTGATCAACTCCGGTAACGGCGCCGCAGGCCCGGTGATCGACGCCATTGAAGCGCGGTTTAAGGCGCTTAATGTGCCGGTGAGCTTTATCAAAGTGCACAACGAGCCGGATGGCACCTTCCCGCACGGTATTCCTAACCCGCTGCTGCCGGAGTGCCGCGACGATACCCGCAACGCGGTGATTGAGCATCAGGCGGATATGGGCATCGCCTTCGACGGCGACTTCGACCGCTGCTTCCTGTTCGACGACAAGGGCCAGTTTATTGAGGGCTATTACATCGTTGGCCTGCTGGCAGAAGCGTTCCTCGAAAAACACCCTGGCGCGAAAATCATTCACGATCCGCGTCTCTCCTGGAACACCGTTGACGTGGTTGGCCGCGCAGGCGGTACGCCGGTGATGTCAAAAACCGGCCACGCTTTCATCAAAGAGCGCATGCGCGAAGAGGACGCCATTTACGGCGGCGAGATGAGCGCGCACCACTACTTCCGCGATTTCGCCTACTGCGACAGCGGCATGATCCCGTGGCTGCTGGTGACTGAGCTGCTGTGCCTGAAAGGCAAAACCCTGGCCGAATTAGTGGGCGATCGCATGGTGGCCTTCCCGGCGAGCGGCGAGATCAACAGCAAGCTGGCGGATCCGGTTAGCGCCATCAAACGCGTTGAAGATCGCTACGCACCGGACGCGCTGGAGGTGGATTACACCGACGGCATCAGCATCGCCTTTGCCGACTGGCGCTTTAACCTGCGCTCCTCCAACACCGAGCCGGTGGTGCGTCTGAATGTCGAATCCCGGCAAGACGTGGCGTTGATGGAGGCGCGAACGCAGGAAATTCTGGCGCTGTTGAATCAGTAACTCTTAGTCGTTCTCCTCCCCATGAGGGGAGGAGGGCAAACAGGCAGGTACAACGATGACAAATCTAAAAAAGCGCGACCGGGCCAAAACGAATGCATCGTTAATCTCTATCGTGCAGCGATTCTCAGACATCACCATTATGTTCGCTGGGTTGTGGCTGGTGTGCAAAGTCAATGCGTTGCCATTTTTCTACATGCATCTGCTGATGGCGCTGACCACGCTGGTAGTATTCCAGATGATCGGCGGCATGACCGATTTCTACCGCTCCTGGCGCGGCGTCAGAATGATGACCGAACTGACGCTGCTGTTGCAGAACTGGACGCTAAGTATCATCTTCAGCGCCGGTTTGATGTCATTCAACTCGGACTTTGATGTCACCTTCTCGCTTTATCTTACCTGGTATCTGTTAACCAGCCTCGGCCTGATGTTTAGCCGGGCGGTGATCCGCTTCGGTGCCGGCTGGCTGCGCAATCTTGGGTATAACACCCGTCGCGTCGCCGTGGCGGGGGATATGCCGATGGGGCAAGCGCTGCTCGACGGTTTCCGCAATGAGCCGTGGCTCGGCTTCGATGTGGTCGGGGTCTATTACGATCCGAAACCGGGCGGTATTGATACCGGTTGGGCGGGCAACCTTGAGCAACTGGTTGAAGATGCCCGCAGCGGCAAGATCCATAACGTCTATATCGCAATGTCGATGAATGACGCCGTCTGCATCAAAAAACTGGTGCGCGATCTCGCGGATACCACCTGTTCGGTGATCCTGATCCCGGATGTCTTCACCTTCAATATCCTGCATTCGCGCATTGAAGAGGTGAATGGCGTTCCGATTGTGCCGCTGTATGACACGCCGCTCTCAGGTGTAAACCGCATCCTGAAACGCCTGGAAGATATTGTGCTCTCGTCGCTGATTCTGCTGCTGATTTCGCCGGTTCTGCTGGCCATCTCTGTGGCGGTGAAGATGAGTTCGCCGGGGCCGATCATTTTCCGCCAGACGCGCTACGGCATGGATGGTAAGCCGATCAAAGTGTGGAAGTTCCGCTCGATGAAGGTGATGGAGAACGACAACGTGGTGACCCAGGCGACGCAGAACGACCCACGCGTCACCAAAGTGGGCAGCTTCCTGCGCCGCACCTCCCTTGATGAGCTGCCGCAGTTTATCAACGTGCTCACCGGCGGGATGTCGATTGTTGGCCCGCGTCCTCACGCCGTTGCGCATAACGAGCAGTATCGTGCGCTGATTGAGGGCTACATGCTGCGTCATAAAGTGAAACCGGGCATTACCGGCTGGGCGCAGATTAACGGCTGGCGCGGCGAGACCGACACGCTGGAAAAAATGGAAAAACGCATTGAGTTCGATCTGGAGTACATCCGCGAATGGAGCCTGTGGTTCGATATCAAGATCGTTTTTCTGACCATCTTTAAAGGCTTTGTGAACAAAGCGGCGTATTAAGGAAAGGTCATGAGCCTGAGAGAAAAAACCATCAGCGGAGCAAAGTGGTCAGCCATGGCCACTCTGACCATTATCGGTCTGGGGCTGGTGCAGATGACGGTGCTGGCACGCATTATCGATAATCACCAGTTCGGTCTGCTGACCGTCTCGCTGGTGATTATCGCGCTGGCGGATACGCTGTCGGATTTTGGTATCGCTAACTCGATTATTCAGCGCAAAGAGATCAGCCACCTTGAGCTGACCACGCTCTACTGGCTCAACGTCGGGCTGGGGATTGTGGTCTGCATCGCGGTCTTCTCCTTGAGCAACATGATTGCTGACGTGCTGAACAACCCGGATCTGGCACCGCTGATCAAAACCCTGTCGGTGGCGTTTGTGGTGATCCCGCACGGGCAGCAGTTCCGCGCGCTGATGCAAAAAGAGCTGGAGTTCAACAAGATTGGCGCGATTGAAACCCTGTCGGTAATGGCGGGCTTCAGCTTTACGGTGATCAGCGCCTTCTTCTGGCCGCTTGCGATGACCGCGATCCTCGGTTATCTGGTTAACAGCGCCGTGCGTACGCTGCTGTTCGGCTACTTTGGCCGCAAGATCTACCGCCCCGGTCTGCACTTCTCCCTGGCTTCCGTCAGCTCCAACCTGCGTTTTGGCGCGTGGCTGACCGCAGACAGCATCATCAACTACGTGAACACTAACCTCTCTACGCTGGTGCTGGCGCGTATCCTCGGTGCGAGCGTCGCCGGGGGATACAACCTCGCCTACAACGTGGCGGTAGTGCCGCCGATGAAGCTCAACCCGATCATTACCCGTGTGCTCTTCCCGGCGTTCGCCAAGATCCAGGATGACACCGAGAAGCTGCGCCTGAACTTCTACAAGCTGCTGTCGGTGGTGGGAATTATCAACTTCCCGATCCTGCTCGGGCTGATGGTGGTGTCGAATAATTTTGTGCCGCTGGTGTTTGGCGAGAAGTGGAACAGCATCATTCCGATCCTGCAACTGCTGTGCATCGTTGGTCTGCTGCGCGCGGTCGGTAACCCGATCGGTTCGCTGCTGATGGCGAAAGCGCGTGTCGATATCAGCTTTAAATTCAACGTCTTTAAAACGTTTCTCTTTATTCCGGCGATCATTATTGGCGGCCATATGGCCGGTGCGCTGGGCGTTACGCTTGGCTTCCTGCTGGTGCAGATTATCAACACCATTCTGAGCTACTTCGTGATGATTAAACCGGTGCTCGGTTCGAGCTACCGCCAGTACATCCTCAGCCTGTGGCTGCCGTTCTACCTGTCGCTGCCGACGCTGGTGGTCAGTTATGGCCTCGGCCTGGCGCTGAACGGCCATCTGCCGCTTGCCGCCATGCTGGCGATTCAGGTTGCTGCGGGTGCCATCGCCTTCGCCATTATGCTGATTTTGTCGCGTAACGCGCTGGTGGTGGAGATGAAGCGTCAGTTTTGCCGCAACGAGAAATTGAAAACACTGCTTCGCGCAGGATAAGAAACCTTATTGAACCCCTTTATGAGGTCGTTATGAAATTATTGATCCTTGGCAATCACACATGCGGCAACCGTGGTGACAGCGCAATTTTACGTGGATTGTTGGACGCTATTGCCCGCCTGAATCCTGAGGCGGAAGTGGATGTGATGAGCCGCTATCCGGTCAGCTCCTCCTGGTTACTCAATCGCCCGGTGATGGGCGACCCGCTCTACAGCCAGATGAAAGCGCACAACAACGCCGCTGGCCTGATGGGGCGCGTGAAGAAAGTGCTGCGCCGTCGCTACCAGCATCAGGTGCTGCTCTCCCGCGTGACCGATACCGGCAAACTGCGCAATATCGCCATCGCTCAGGGGTTTACCGATTTTGTGCGCCGTCTGGCGGATTACGATGCGATTATCCAGGTTGGCGGCTCTTTCTTTGTCGATCTCTACGGTGTGCCGCAGTTTGAACATGCGCTCTGCACCTTTATGGCGAAAAAGCCGCTGTTTATGATTGGTCACAGCGTCGGGCCGTTCCAGAACGACGACTTCAACAAGCTGGCGAACTACGTCTTCGGCCATTGCGATGCGCTGATCCTGCGCGAGCATGTCAGCCTCAATCTGATGAAGCAGAGCGGCATCACCACCGATAAAGTGGAGCAGGGCGTCGATACCGCCTGGCTGGTGGATCACCATCAGGAGGATTTCACCGCCAGCTATGCCGTTCAGCACTGGCTGGATCTGGCGGCAAAAGATAAGACTGTTGCCATTACCCTGCGTGAACTGGCGCCGTTTGATAAACGCCTTGGCACCACCCAGCAGGCGTATGAAAAGGCCTTTGCGGATGTCGTCAACCGCGTGATTGACGCAGGCTATCAGGTGATTGCGCTCTCTACCTGTACCGGCATCGATAGCTATAACAAAGATGACCGTATGGTGGCGCTTAACCTGCGCCAGCATATCCAGGATCCTTCCCGCTACCACGTGGTGATGGATGAGCTGAACGACCTGGAGATGGGCAAAATCCTCGCCGCGTGCGATTTAACCATCGGCACGCGCCTGCACTCAGCGATCATCTCCATGAACTTCGGCACGCCTGCGATTGCCATTAACTACGAACACAAGTCGGCCGGTATTATGCAGCAGCTCGGCATGCCGGAGATGGCGGTGGATATTCGCCATCTGCTTGACGGTTCGCTGGCGTCAATGGCGGCAGATACGCTGGGCCAGTTGCCGGCGATCAACGCACGGCTGGCAACGGCGGTGGCGGCCGAGCGCGAGCAGGGCATCAAGATGGTGCAATCGGTGCTCGAGCGCGTGCAGGGGGTGAAATGAAAGTCGGCTTCTTTTTGCTGAAATTTCCTCTCTCGTCCGAAACGTTTGTCCTCAACCAGATTGTTGCCTTTATCAATATGGGATTTGAGGTTGAGATCGTCGCCCTGCACAAGGGCGATATGAACAATACTCACGCCGCTTACACTGAATATAAGCTGGCGGAGAAGACGCACTGGCTGCTGGCGGAGCCGGAAGGGAAACTGGCGAAGCTGGGCTATCGCGGCCAGGCCATCGCCCGCGGCATGTTTAAGCCGTCGACCTGGAAAGCGCTCAACCTCTCCCGTTACGGTGATGAGGCGCGCAACCTGATCCTGCCAGCGATTTGCGGCCTTGCGCCGCAAACTTTTAGCGCCGATGTCTTTATCGCCCACTTTGGCCCGGCGGGCGTTACCGCGGCGAAACTGCGCGAACTTGGCGTGTTGAAAGGCAAGATCGCCACCGTCTTTCACGGGATCGATATCTCGCACCGCGATGTGCTTACGCACTACACCCCGGAGTATCAGCAGCTCTTTAAGCGCGGCGATTTGATGCTGCCGATAAGCGATCTGTGGGCCGGGCGACTGCTCACCATGGGCTGTCCGCAGAATAAGATTGCCGTCTCGCGTATGGGCGTCGATATGACGCGCTTCAGCCTGCGCGAGGTGAAATCGCCTGGCCGTCCGCTGCAAATTATCTCTGTTGCGCGTTTAACGGAGAAAAAGGGGCTGCACGTTGCCATCGAAGCCTGCCGCTTGTTGAAAGCGCGCGGTGTGGCGTTCAAATACCGCATTCTGGGCATCGGCCCCTGGGAGCGCCGTCTGCGCACCCTGATCGAGCAGTTCCAGCTTGAGGATGTGATTGAGATGCCCGGCTTTAAGCCAAGCCATGAAGTAAAAGCGCTGCTCGATGAGGCGGATGTCTTTCTACTCCCTTCCATTACCGGCACCGATGGCGATATGGAAGGTATTCCGGTCGCGCTGATGGAGGCGATGGCCGTTGGGATCCCCGTGGTCTCGACCGTTCACAGCGGTATTCCGGAACTGATCGACGCCGGACGATCCGGCTGGCTGGTGCCGGAAAACGACGCCGAAGCGCTGGCTGAACGTCTGGCCTCCTTTGGTCAGATGGCGAGTGAGGAGCTTACGCCGGTGGTGACCCGCGCCCGGGAGAAAGTTGAAACGGACTTTAATCAAACGATTATCAACCAGCAACTGGCCAGTCTGCTGCAAACGCTTTGATGAGAGGCTTTATGACTGCGAAACGACGCTCAACCGCGCTGACGCGCCGATCCTTCCTGACCGCCGGCTCTGCGCTGGCGGCGCTTCCCCTGCTGCATATGCCTGCCGCGCGCGCCCTTGGGCGCAGTGACACGGTAAAGTTAAGCGATTACAACCATAATGACTGGCCGGCTGCGCTCAATAAGGCCTTTGCCGACGCGCAGACGGTGGAGGTGCCCGCCGGGCTGGTGTGCGAAAACATCAATACCGGCATTTTCATTCCCGCCGGGAAAACGCTGCTGGTGCGCGGGGCGTTAAAAGGCAGCGGACGCGGGCGTCTTGTGCTGCAGGACGGCAGTAAGGTTATCGGCGAGCAGGGCGGCAGCCTCTATAACGTTATGCTGGATGTACGCGGCTCAGACTGCACCATTAAAGGTGTCAGCATGAGCGGTTATGGCCCGGTAATGCAGATCTACATCGGCGGTAAAGAGAAGCGCGTGATGCGCAATCTGGTGATTGATAACATCAACATCAGCAAAGCCAACTACGGCATTTTACGCCAGGGCTTCCATAACCAGCTGGATGGCGCGCGCATTACCCATAGCCGCTTTAGCGATCTGCAGGGCGATGCCATTGAGTGGAACGTGGCAATCAATGACCGCAATATCCTTATCTCCGATCATGTGATCGACAATATTAACTGCACCAACGGCAAAATTAACTGGGGGATTGGCATCGGGTTAGCGGGCAGCACCTATGACAATAACTACCCGGAAGATCAGTCGGTGAAAAACTTTGTCGTGGCAAATATCACCGGCAGTAATTGCCGCCAGCTGGTGCATGTGGAAAACGGTAAACATTTTGTTATTCGCAATATCAAAGCGAAAAACATTACGCCGGACTTCAGTAAAAAAGCGGGGATTGATAACGCCACGGTGGCTATTTATGGCTGTGATAATTTCGTTATCGATAATGTCACCATGGAAAATAGTGCCGGCATGCTGATTGGTTACGGCGTGATTAAAGGCGATTATTTATCCATTCCGCAAAATTTCAAACTTAACGATATTCAGCAGGATAACAGCAGCAGCAAATATAAGCTGCGCGGTATCCAGGTCTCCTCCGGTAACGCGACCTCGTTTGTCGCCATCACCAACATCAAGATGCAGCAGGCTACTCTTGAGCTACACAATAAGCCGCAGCACCTCTTCCTGCGTAATATCCACATTACGCAGGATGCGTCCGTAGGCCCGGCGCTGAAGCTCAACTTCGACCTGCGCAAAGATGTGCGTGGCCGTTTTATGGCGAAAAATGAGACCCTGCTGTCGATGGCGAATATTCACGCAGTAAATGAGAACGGTCAAAGCTCCGTTGATATCGATCGTGTCGATCAGCACACCGTAAATGTCGAAAATTTAAACTTCCGCTTACCCGCTAAACGGTCATAAGCCTCTTTTGAGGCTTTTGCGAGGAATCCTGGAGATTAAACCGGGGCGTTAGGATTACATCTGTTGTCATGAGGGAACATCACTCGTCGCCATTTTCATACCTGTTTGCCATGAACGCACTGGCGAAAACAGGTCAAGGGTTTATAATTCATCAATAATTTATAGGTGGAAGAAATAATGGTTAATTTAAAGGCAGTTATTCCGGTAGCCGGACTTGGGATGCATATGCTTCCCGCTACAAAAGCGATTCCAAAAGAGATGCTGCCGATTGTCGACAAGCCGATGATTCAATACATTGTCGACGAGATTGTCGCCGCGGGGATCAAAGAGATTGTTCTGGTCACCCACTCGTCAAAAAACGCGGTAGAAAACCACTTCGACACCTCCTACGAGCTTGAAGCGCTGCTTGAACAGCGCGTTAAGCGCCAGCTGCTGGCGGAAGTGCAGTCCATCTGCCCGCCGGGCGTTACTATCATGAACGTGCGTCAGGCGCAGCCGCTGGGCCTGGGCCACTCCATCCTTTGCGCGCGCCCGATTGTGGGTGACAATCCGTTTATCGTCGTCCTGCCAGATATCGTGCTGGACACGGCAACCGCCGATCCGCTGCGTTACAACCTCGCCGCAATGGTGGCGCGTTTTGGCGAAACCGGCCGCAGCCAGGTGCTGGCAAAACGTATGAAGGGCGATCTCTCTGAGTACTCGGTTATCCAGACCAAAGAGCCGCTGGACAGCGAAGGCAAGGTAAGCCGCATCGTGCAGTTTATTGAGAAGCCGGACCAGCCGCAGACGCTGGATTCCGATCTGATGGCAGTAGGGCGCTATGTGCTCTCTGCGGATATCTGGGCAGAGCTGGAAAACACCGAGCCGGGTGCCTGGGGACGTATTCAGCTGACTGATGCTATCGCCCGTCTGGCGGAGAAACAGTCCGTTGATGCCATGCTGATGACCGGCGATAGCTACGATTGCGGTAAGAAGATGGGTTACATGCAGGCGTTTGTGAACTATGGCCTGCGCAACCTGAAAGAAGGTCAGAAATTCCGCGATAGTATTCAGAAATTGCTGGCGCAATAATCAAATAAATTAATCCGGTGCTTTATGCCTGATTAACAGGGCAGTAAAGAGTGACGTTGAGAGAGTTTGCTCTCAGGTTATTCTTACTGCCTTTTTTTGTTTCTATCTAAAAATAAACAATTAAAAAAGGTAGTTATGTGGATTTTTTAAGCTTTTAGTCTATAGATTTTCCCTTGTTTCTATGGCTGTTTCAGCGGAGAATAGCCGCTTAGCATTTTGTGCCCAGCGCAGCGGGAATGACGCGTGTGTAGGGCCCTGACAATAATTAATGTTGACTGTCCCACACAGCGTTCGGGTAGCTGAAAGCCTGGGGCGGTAGCGTGCCTTTTATTTGCTCACGCTTCTTCCATTACCCGCCGATCGCGTTCTAAACATTGCAAAGCAAGTACGGATAATTCTCGTGAAAATACTGGTCACCGGTGGTGCAGGCTTTATTGGCTCTGCAGTTGTGCGTCATATTGTTAATAACACTCAGGATCATGTGGTTAATGTTGATAAATTAACCTATGCCGGAAATCTGCAATCATTAGCAGAAGTTGATAAGAGCGCCCGTTATGCGTTTGAGCATGCAGACATCTGTGATGGCGCAGCGATGGCGCGTATTTTCGCTGAACATCAACCTGATGCAGTGATGCACCTGGCCGCAGAGAGCCATGTAGACCGTTCCATTACCGGCCCGGCCGCCTTTATCGAAACCAATATTATGGGTACTTACGTTCTGCTCGAAGCAGCCCGTCAATATAGGGCGCAACTGGATGAGGTACGTAAAGCCGCGTTTCGCTTCCACCACATCTCGACTGACGAGGTTTATGGCGATCTGCCTCATCCGGATGAAGTTGCCGCTGACGAAAAGCTGCCACTTTTCACCGAAACCACCGCCTATGCACCGAGTAGCCCTTACTCTGCTTCCAAAGCCTCTAGCGATCATCTCGTGCGCGCATGGCGCAGGACCTATGGCTTCCCTACCATTGTGACGAACTGCTCTAACAATTACGGTCCATTCCACTTCCCTGAAAAACTGATTCCGCTGGTGATCCTCAACGCCCTTGAAGGTAAGCCGCTGCCAATTTATGGCAAAGGCGACCAGATCCGTGACTGGCTTTATGTGGAGGATCATGCCCGTGCGCTCTATACGGTAGTGACCGAGGGCGTTGCAGGTGAAACCTATAACATCGGTGGCCATAACGAAAAACAGAACCTTGATGTGGTACACACCATCTGCGATCTGCTTGACGAAATCGTGCCGAAAGCCAGTTCCTACCGCGATCAGATTACCTATGTAACTGACCGTCCGGGCCACGATCGCCGTTACGCGATTGACGCAGATAAAATCAGCCGCGAACTAGGCTGGAAGCCGCAGGAAACCTTTGAAAGCGGTATTCGTAAAACGGTTGAGTGGTATTTAGCCAATACCGCATGGGTTGAAAATGTGAAGAGCGGTGCTTACCAGTCCTGGATCGAGCAAAACTACGGGGAACGCAGCCAATGAATATTCTGCTGTTTGGCAAAAACGGACAAGTTGGCTGGGAACTTCAACGCGCCCTTGCACCCCTTGGCAATGTCACTGCGCTGGATTTCCAGTCAAAAGAGTATTGCGGCGACTTCTCTAATCCAGAAGGTGTGGCTGAGACGGTCCGCCGTATCAAGCCCGATGTGATCGTCAATGCTGCTGCTCATACGGCAGTTGATAAAGCAGAGTCTGAAGTCGAGTTTGCTTCGCTGCTTAACGCGAAAAGTGTCGAGGCGATTGCTCGAGAAGCGGCAAAGATCGATGCGTGGGTTGTACACTACTCAACGGATTACGTTTTTCCCGGCAACGGTGATAAGCCGTGGGTTGAAACGGATAGCACCGCGCCCCTGAACGTCTACGGTCAAACAAAACTGGATGGTGAAAACGCGCTGCGTGCAAATTGCCCGAAGCATCTGATTTTTCGCACCAGCTGGGTCTATGCCGGTAAAGGCAACAACTTCGCAAAAACAATGCTTAATCTGGCGAAAACGCGTCAGGAACTTTCCATTATCAACGATCAGTTCGGTGCTCCGACGGGCGCCGAACTGCTTGCTGACTGCACCGCGCATGCTATTCGCACTGCGCTGACGGATCCACAAGTAGCGGGTCTGTATCATCTGGTCGCAGGCGGTGAGACGTGCTGGCACGACTATGCCGCACTGGTTTTCGCTGAAGCCCGTGAAGCAGGCATCGAGCTCGCTCTCACAAAATTAAACCCTGTAGCGACCGAGAGTTTCCCAACGCCCGCGAAACGACCGCACAATTCAAGGCTGAATACCGAGAAGTTTCAGCGCACTTTTGGCCTGGTTCTCCCGCACTGGGAACAGGGCGTAAAAAGAATGTTGGCAGAGTTGTTCACTACAACAGCTCTTTAACTCATTGTTTGAGATAGCGAAATGAAAACACGGAAAGGTATTATTCTGGCAGGTGGTTCTGGTACACGTCTTTATCCGGTCACCATGGCTGTCAGTAAGCAATTGCTGCCAATTTACGACAAACCGATGATTTACTACCCGCTCTCCACCCTGATGCTGGCGGGCATTCGCGATGTGCTGATTATCAGTACGCCGCAAGATACGCCCCGCTTTGAACAGCTGCTGGGTGACGGTAGCCAGTGGGGCTTGAACCTGCAATATAAAGTGCAGCCGAGCCCGGATGGGCTTGCGCAGGCATTTATTATTGGCGAAGAGTTTATTGGCAACGATGCTTGTGCGTTGGTACTTGGCGATAATATTTTTTACGGACACGATCTGCCGAAACTCCTGGAGAGCGCGGTTAATCAGGAAAGTGGCGCAACGGTGTTCGCTTACCACGTTAACGATCCCGAACGCTATGGCGTGGTGGAGTTTAACTCTGAAGGCACCGCTATCAGCCTGGAAGAGAAGCCGACAGAACCGAAAAGTAACTATGCTGTCACCGGTCTCTACTTCTATGATAATGACGTCGTTGAGATGGCAAAAAGCCTGAAACCTTCGGCGCGTGGCGAACTTGAAATTACCGATATCAACCGTCTTTATTTAGAGCAGGGCAGGTTGTCAGTTGCGATGATGGGCCGTGGTTATGCGTGGCTGGATACCGGAACGCATCAAAGCCTGATTGAGGCCAGCAACTTCATTGCGACGATTGAAGAACGTCAGGGCCTAAAAGTTTCTTGCCCTGAAGAGATCGCTTTTCGCCAGGGATTTATTGATGAGAATAAATTGAGAGAACTGGCCGCTCCGCTTAATAAAAATAACTACGGCAAGTATTTAATGAAATTAGCGAATAAAAAAGTATAGTCTATGTTGATAAAAAATGCTCTGATAAGGAATAGCACATTTAACCTTGCCGGATATGTTATACCAACTCTGATTGCTATTCCTGCTTTGGGTTTTATTGCAAGAGCGCTAGGTCCTGAGTTGTTTGGTATATATACACTTGCAATGGCGCTAGTAGGTTATGCCAGTATTTTTGATTTTGGGCTAACCAGGGCTATTATCCGCGAGATAGCGCTATATAAAGATGATCAAAATGAAAAAAACAGAATAATCTCGACGTCGACATTGTTTCTGGCCGGCATAAGTGTATTTCTGTCTTTGTTAATTTATTTTAAAATTGATACGGTTATTGCTTTTATTAACGTATCTGACAGTTATAAAGTAGATGCAAAGCACGCGCTTGAAATATTATTATTCGCTATTCCCTTATTTATCCTCAATCAGCTATGGGTTTCAATACTTGAGGGTGAAGAAAAGTTTGGCGTATTAAATATTCAGAAAACCATATCAAACACCTTTATAGTAGGGTTGCCTGCGGTTTTAGTATATTACAATGTCAGCCTTGTCTCTGCTGTCTCAGGTTTGATTGCTGGTAGGTTCATTTCATTTGTAATATCTTTCCTGGTATTACGAAAAGATATAGTTGCAGCGGGCCTGGCTTTTCATCCAAAAGTATTTAAACGTCTGGTCTATTTTGGTGGCTGGATGACTGTAAGTAATATAATAAGCCCAATGATGGTTTATTTTGACCGTTTTATTATATCTTACATTTTGGGTGCGAAGAACGTAGGCTACTATACCGCGCCTGCTGAAATCATTTCGCGGATGAGTATTGTACCCACTTCCATTTCAAGAGCGGTATTCCCAAGGTTAAGTGGTTTATCAGATATAGCTAAGTTTAAAAAAGAACTTAAATTCTCGTATTTGATAATGGCTTTAATCTGTGTTCCCTTAGTAGCATTTTGCTTGATTTTCTCTGGGAAGATAATGTATTACTGGTTAGGGCCCCAATATTTTATAAAATCTTCTGAAATATTTTTTATTCTGTTAACGGGCTTTTTGTTCAATTCATTAGCGCAGATCCCGTTTTCAGCTATTCAGTCGCTAGGAAAATCTAAAATAACAGCATTATTACATTGCGCTGAAGTTATCCCATACTTTCTCGTTCTGTACGCACTCACAAGTCATTACGGATTGATTGGTACAGCATACGCATGGTCCATCAGAGTCATAATCGATTTTTTTGCTTTGTTTTTTATTTCTGCAATGTTAAATAAAAGACATTGATACACAACGGAGTTTTCGTGAATATTCAAGAAACAAAACTGCAAGGTTTGTTTGTTATCGAACCTACAATTTATCAAGACGAACGTGGTTTCTTTTTTGAAAGCTATAATGAAAGAAAGTTTATTGAGGCAACAGGCAAAAAAGTAGATTTCGTTCAGGATAATCATTCACAATCGACACGAGGAGTCTTACGCGGGCTACATTTTCAGAATGAACCTCATGCGCAAGGTAAACTGGTGAGATGTATCCGCGGAGAAGTATACGACGTTGCCGTTGATATACGGCCTGATTCGACTACCTTTGGGCAATGGTTTGGGGCAACGCTGTCTGCCAGCAATAAAAAGCAACTTTGGATACCAGAAGGTT
The DNA here is from genome assembly GCF_016516575.1 of Kosakonia sp. S57. NCBI lineage: Bacteria > Pseudomonadati > Pseudomonadota > Gammaproteobacteria > Enterobacterales > Enterobacteriaceae > Kosakonia > Kosakonia sp. S57. Next base: position 80,636 of record NZ_JACVUL010000005.1, read on the forward strand.
TTGCTCACGGTTTTCTTACATTGAGCGACGAAGCTGAGTTTTGTTATAAAACAACCAACTTTTATAATCCTGTGAGTGAAGGCTGTATCATCTGGAATGATAAGGATCTAAACATTACTTGGCCATTAGATTGCGAACCCGTTGTATCTCACAAAGATCAAATGGGAAATACATTCGCTGATTTAATGCTAAACAGGAAATGATAAAGGGTATAATGTGGCAACAATTAACAAGTTTGCTTCTCTTTTTATTGCATTTTCGCTTTTTTTATTTCTTATCGATGTGGTTCTGCTGGGTTCTGGCGCATGGAGCATCAATATTGTAGGGCTTTCTTTAAGGAAAGTAGAATATGCAATATTGCTGGGCATGGTACTTATTACAATAAATAATTCTCGTGCCTATGTTTACTTGTGCGCTATCATTGTTTTTTGCGCAGTGTTTGGCGTAATAGTTCCACTACTTAATGATGTAAAGTTAGAGTACGCGACGACTGAGCTGCTTTCATTATTTGGAATAATGTTATGTCCACTTATTGTGCAAAATAACTATATTTCGACAAACTGGCTAAAAATAAGACGATTGTTGTTAATTTTGTGCATAATAAGTGCCTTTTTTCACATTGCCATTTGGCTTATCGGACTTTCCGGTTCTGCCTCTATTAACAGTGTGAAGTTCTTTTTAATGAAGATATTAACTGCAGGGGATGCTGGTGCAATCGATAATATTATTATCGCTGACACCCCCGATGGTTTATTTAGAGTATTACTCCCCAGTAGCTCTTTGCTGGTTATAGGGTTTTATCTGTCATTACAAAAGTTATTACACGATCGCAGGCTCAGGGATTATGTGATGGTATTTGTTATGGCTCTGGCTCTTTTCAGTACCTGGACCCGTGCACTCTACTTATCACCTATTTTAATTGTGTTGGGATTGCTCATCTATAAATTATGTCCATTGTCACTAAAACTCGGTGGGTTTGGAACATTTTCTCTCATCACATTTTTGATAGTCTTGTTTGTCCTTGTTTCTGGTGCCATGGTGCACCCAGATGTTTTAGTGCTTCTGGGCATTGCAAGCGACACAAGTGATGGTGTCAGATTCGAACAGGTAGCATGGATATTAGACACATTTTTATCGCACCCTATTTTTGGCACCGGGCTCGGCGGAAGTGCAACCCATGTTCGTTCAGTGATTGCACCATGGACCTATGAGATGAGCTTACTGGCTTTAATCATGAAAATAGGCATTGTGGGTTGCGTTTCTTTTATAATAATTAGCGCAGCGCAAATTCCCTATTTCTTTGCTAACTTTTTCAACGGTAGACGGTTGCCAGCACAAAAGGTGGTATGGCTGTTATTTTCTCTATCCATCTTGATCATGTTCTCTACAAACCCGTTTATGCTATCTTTCCCCGGTGTGACTCTAACATTCTTTATTCTGGGTGAATTGAATTATTTAAAAAATGAGTATAACAATGAATACATTAGTTAGGGCTGTTATAGTTATTTGCTTCAACCCAATGGAAAGTAAAATTAAAAACTTAATTAATAAAGTTAGCGGTGAAGGGACCGTTGTTTATATCGCGAATAATGGCGGCATGAGTGTTGAACTCATTGATTCGCTCAAAAGCGAGGGGGTTGAAGTTATCACCTTTGATGAAAATCTGGGGTTAGGGAAAGCGATTAACGAAATTGCAGAAATAGTCCCACAAACAGTCAGAGTAATATTCACTTTCGATCAGGATAGCTCGCCGCCAGAAAACTATATATTGAGAACCTGGGATCATTATGTGAGACTTACTGAAAGGCAAGAAAAATTGGGCGTGTTAACCCCGAGTTTTGTTGATGCTCGTTCAGGATATCAGTATCAACAAAAAGCCATTGCCACTGGCGAGGAATTCACAGAGCTAACCATAACACTTCAATCTGGTATGTGTATTCCAATAGATGTCTGGCGGGAGAATAAATTCAATCCAGAATTGTTTATAGAGTTTGTTGATACAGAATGGTGTTATAGAATTAAAAGCAAAGGCTATAAGGTGCTGCAAATGAATGATGTTGTTATGCACCATGAAGTTTCAGATCAGGCACCAAAAGAATTTTTTGGCTTCAAACTGCTGAAATACAAACCCATACGCCGGTATTACTTTTTCCGCAATGCCATTTTCCTGTTAAAACAGAGTTATGTACCCTTATACAATAAAGTTCGCTTACTTACCGGAGCATGCAACCGAATACTGGCTATTGCGCTATTAGACGATTTCAAAATTGCCTCATACAAACAAAGTTTATTTGGTATTTTGGATGGAATTAAGCTTGGAAGAAAATGAAAAAAATACTCATCATTTGTACTAAATATCCATTGGCCCAAAATAGCACATGGTTGACACGAGAGCTCGCCGAAGAGCTGCAGGGTCGGGACTATGAGGTTGATGTAGTATGTATTGACTGGTCAAAAGCATCCACCAGACAAAAATTAAAATTAAATAATATCAATATATACAACACGACCTCTATTGGAATGAATAGTGGTGGTTTTTTTAATTTTATAGTGAAATGGATAGGGTCATCTGTCTATGCTGCCCTGTGTGCTTCTAAATATGTTTTTAAAAGACATGATCTGGTTATAGGGTTTTCCCCCTGTGTTTCTTCCTGGTTTTTAATACTACTAAGTAAAATTTTCTCGAAAAAGTCTCTTTTAATATACTGGGATTTTTTCCCTATACATCAAGTTGAAATTAACTTGATCAAAGGAAAAACCAAAGAAAAAGCCCTTAAGATTTTTGAAAAGGTTTTAGTAAACTTATTCGATTATGTGGGCTGTATGTCACCAAAAAACTGTAAGTTTTTGGAGGAGTACTTTGGTGTCAGATCGAAAAAATCCTTTGAATTACCGATATGGAGTGAAGACCTGCCTCCCACTTTGAATTTCGATAAGACTGAAAATGAATTTCCATATATTAATGATGAATCAATATATTTCATTTTCGGTGGGCAAATCGATTATGGTCGCGGCGTAGAATGCATCCTGGAAGCGGCGCGACTGGCGCATGAAAAGAATAATAAGGTAAAAACCATTGTTATTGGGCGTGGCAGATTTACCGATAAGGTTATTGCTGAAGCGAATAATGAAGGTAGTGGGGTTATCTATTCGGATCATATCTCACGCGAAAGTTATTTAAAATTGGTGTCATTTTGTCGGGCAGGGATTATTGCTACGGTACCGAACGTTTCTGTGCCAACGTATCCATCCAAAAGCCTCGACTATATGAAACTTGGCTTGCCTGTTATTGCATCAATTGAAAGTACTACCGACTTTGGTGAAATAATACAAAATGCAGATGCAGGGCTTTGCTGTTCTGCGGGTAATGCGGATGAACTGGCTACTTCCATGTTGTTTCTGGCTGAAAATGCTGAAGTAGCGAGCATCAAGGGTAAAAACGCCAATGCTTTATTTAAAGCAAGGCATGAAGTTAAGAAAGTCGTAAGTAATTTATTAAATTCTATCAATGAGGCTTGAAATGTTTAATGGTAAAACTCTTCTCATCACGGGTGGTACAGGATCTTTTGGAAATGCCGTTTTGCGCCGCTTCCTTGATACAGATATTGCTGAAATAAGAATTTTTAGCCGTGATGAAAAAAAACAAGATGACATGCGGAAGAAATATAACAGCAATAAGCTGAAGTTCTACATCGGTGATGTTCGCGATTACAACAGTATTAGCAACGCCACACGCGGTGTTGATTTTATCTATCATGCTGCAGCGCTTAAACAAGTACCGTCCTGTGAGTTCCACCCGATGGAGGCCGTTAAAACTAACGTCCTCGGCACAGAAAACGTACTTGAAGCCGCTATTAACAATGAAGTGAAACGTGTTGTTTGCCTCAGTACTGACAAAGCGGTCTATCCTATCAATGCCATGGGTATCTCCAAGGCAATGATGGAGAAAGTCATGGTCGCTAAATCCCGTAATGTGAACAGCGCAAAAACGGTGATTTGCGGTACGCGTTATGGCAACGTTATGGCTTCTCGTGGCTCGGTGATTCCTCTGTTTGTTGACCTGATTCAAGCGGGCAAAGCGCTGACGATTACCGATCCGAACATGACGCGTTTCATGATGACGCTGGAAGATGCGGTTGATCTGGTGCTTTATGCCTTTGAGCACGGTAACAACGGTGATATTTTCGTCCAGAAAGCGCCTGCTGCAACGATTGAGACGCTGGCCATTGCTCTGAAAGAGCTGTTGAATGTTAACGATCATCCGATCAATGTTATTGGTACTCGCCATGGCGAAAAACTTTACGAAGCGCTGCTGAGCCGTGAAGAGATGATCGCCTCCATTGATATGGGTGATTACTACCGTGTACCGCCTGATCTGCGTGACCTGAACTACGGAAAATACGTAGAACAAGGTGATACCCGTATCTCTGCGGTGGACGATTATAACTCTCACAATACACAGCGACTCGATGTCGAAGGCATGAAAACGCTGCTGCTGAAGCTGCCGTTTATCCGTGCACTGCGTGATGGTAAAAACTACGAGCTGGATGCCTGATATGAAGATCCTGATTACTGGAGCTGATGGTTTCATCGGACGCAACCTATGCTTACGCCTTCAGGAAGCAGGGTACGCTGACCTTATTAAAATTGATCGCGCTTCAAGCGCAGATGATCTTGAAAGCGGGCTGCAAGAAGCCGATTTCATTTATCATCTGGCGGGCATTAATCGGCCAAAAAACGTTGAAGAGTTTGCGGAAGGTAACAGCAATCTGACGCAGCGTCTTGTCGATACTCTGTTAGCGAAGCAGAAAAAGACGCCGATTATGATCAGTTCTTCGATTCAGGCAGAACTGGATAATGCGTATGGTCAGAGTAAAGCTGCGGCAGAAAAAGAGATTGAGCGTTACGCTGCACAGAGCGGGGCGGCTTATTACATTTACCGTTATCCAAATGTATTCGGTAAATGGTGTAAACCGAACTACAACTCCTTCGTCGCGACTTTCTGCCACAATATTGCCAACAATATCGACATTGTTGTCAATGACCCATCAGCACCGGTAAATCTGGTTTATATCGATGACGTTTGTACGCATGCCATTAAATTACTTACGGCAGCGAGTGAAAGCGGATATAAGGACGTGACGCCGGTTTATTCAACGTCCGTTGGCGAGGTAGCGGAGTTAATTAACCGCTTTAAGAATAGCCGTTCCACACTGATCACTGAAGAAGTCGGGACGGGTTTCACCCGCGCGTTATATTCAACATGGTTGAGTTATATATCTGCTGAAGAATTTGCCTATACGGTGCCGTCTTATGGCGATGCTCGTGGGATCTTTTGTGAAATGTTGAAAACGCCTTCTGCGGGGCAGTTTTCATTCTTCACCGCGCACCCCGGTATCACCCGCGGCGGGCACTATCATCACAGCAAAAATGAGAAGTTCCTGGTCATTCGTGGTCAGGCCTGCTTCCGATTCGAGCATGTGATTACCGGCGAACGTTATGAACTGAATGTTTCTTCTGATGAATTTAAAATCGTTGAAACGGTTCCGGGTTGGACCCATGACGTTACGAATATTGGCGATGATGATTTAATAGTCATGCTCTGGGCAAACGAAATTTTCAATCGTGATGAGCCTGATACTATTGCGAGATCTCTGTAATGAAAAAATTAAAAATTATGACCGTGGTTGGGACGCGCCCCGAAATTATCCGTTTGTCACGAGTTTTGGCTAAACTGGATGACCATTGCGAACATATTATTGTCCATACAGGACAAAACTATGATTATGAATTAAATGAAGTTTTCTTTAATGACCTTGGCGTACGCAAACCAGATTATTTCTTAAACGCTGCGGGAAAAAACGCGGCTGAAACGATTGGTCAGGTCATCATTAAAGTAGATGAAGTTTTAGAGAAGGAAAAACCGGAAGCTATGCTGGTGTTGGGTGATACCAACTCCTGTATTTCCGCTATCCCTGCCAAGCGTCGTAAAGTGCCAATCTTCCACATGGAAGCGGGCAATCGCTGTTTCGATCAGCGTGTACCGGAAGAGACCAACCGCCGCATTGTTGACCACACTGCTGACATCAATATGACCTACAGCGATATTGCACGTGAATATCTTCTTGCTGAAGGGATCCCGGCGGATCGCATCATTAAAACCGGCAGTCCGATGTTTGAAGTGCTTTCATACTACATGCCGCAAATTGATGGTTCTGATGTGCTTACACGTCTGAATCTGCGCCCGGGTGAATTCTTTGTCGTGAGCGCGCACCGTGAAGAGAACGTCGACTCGCCAAAACAGCTCATTAAACTCGCGACCACGCTGAATACTATCGCTGAGAAATATAATCTTCCCGTGATCGTCTCCACGCACCCGCGTACGCGTAATCGTATTAACGAGCAGGGGATTGAGTTCCACCCGCTGATCAATCTGCTGAAGCCGTTAGGTTTCCATGATTACAACCATCTGCAGAAAAACTCGCGTGCGGTGCTTTCCGACAGCGGCACGATCACTGAAGAATCCTCCATCATGAATTTCCCGGCGCTTAATATCCGTGAAGCACATGAGCGTCCTGAAGGGTTCGAAGAAGCATCTGTAATGATGGTTGGGCTGGAGTGTGAGCGCGTTCTGCAGGCGCTGGATGTACTGGCAACTCAGCCGCGCGGCGAGACCCGCCTGTTGCGACAGGTTAGTGATTACAGCATGCCGAATGTGTCGGACAAAGTTGTCAGAATCGTTCACTCTTATACAGATTACGTCAAGAGAGTCGTCTGGAAAGAATATTGATGAAACTAGCTTTAATCATAGATGATTACCTGCCCAAAAGTACCCGCGTTGGCGCGAAGATGTTTCATGAGTTAGCTCAGGAACTTATCCGGCGCGGTCACGATGTTACGGTAATTACCCCTGATACAAGCCTGCAAAAGGAGGTGTCATTTGACACCTTTCAGGGAGTTAATACATGGCGTTTCAAAAGTGGGCCACTGAAGGATGTGAGTAAAGTTAAGCGAGCCATTAATGAAACGCTCTTGTCTTACCGGGCGTGGAAATCCATTAAGAGTCGGATCAAAAAAGAGACTTTTGATGGAGTGGTTTATTACTCACCCTCCATATTTTGGGGGCATCTCGTTAAGAAGATTAAAGCTCGTTGTCAATGTCCAGCCTATCTTGTGTTGAGAGATATGTTCCCTCAATGGGTAATTGACGCAGGAATGCTAAAAGCGGGATCTCCGGTTGAACGCTATTTCCGTCTGTTCGAAAGATCGTCTTACCGGCAGGCAGACCATATCGGCCTCATGTCCATTAAAAATCTCGAAGTCTTTCAGATGTCAAACAAATGCTATCCTTGCGAGGTTCTGCATAATTGGGCATCTGTTAAGCCTGGGATATTAACTCAGGAATATGTGTCGTTACGTAAGCGTCTTGGCCTGGAAGATAAAGTTATTTTCTTCTATGGCGGAAATATTGGTCATGCGCAGGATATGGCGAATCTGATGCGTCTGGCGCGGCGGATGGCGGAATATCCACAGGCCCATTTCCTCTTTGTTGGTCAAGGTGATGAAGTTGGTTTAATTAACTCGCTAGCTGCTAGCTGGGCATTGCCCAATTTCACCTATCTTGATTCAGTCAGCCAGGATGAATTCAAATCTATTTTGGCTGAGGTGGATATTGGTCTGTTTTCGCTTTCTGCAAAACACTCCTCGCATAATTTCCCCGGCAAACTACTCGGTTACATGGTCAATTCGTTGCCTATCTTAGGCAGCGTGAATGCCGGTAACGATCTGCTCGATATCGTGAATCAAAATAATGCGGGATTAATTCATATCAACGGTGAAGATGACAAACTTCACCAGTCTGCGCTGTTAATGCTTCAGGATAGTGATGCGCGCCGCCGATTTGGCCTCGGCGCTAATCGATTGTTGCAAGAGCAGTTCTCCGTAGAATCTGCAGCACAGACGATCGAAACGAGGCTGGAGGCATGCAATGCGATTAATTGAGAGTGACCAACTTGAGGCGCTCTACCAACAAGCCGAGCAATCAGAGCGCCTGCGTTCTCATCTATTGTTACACCACTCTCATCAGGAGAAAGTGCAACGGCTGCTGATTGCTTTGGCCAAGGGCAGCTACGTTGAACCTCATTACCATGAGCTTCCACACCAGTGGGAAATGTTTATTGTCATGGAGGGACAGCTTCAGGTCTGCTTGCATGGCAAAGATGGTGAGATTGTTAAGCAATTTATTGTTGGGGAAAATACTGGAATAAGTGTGGTGGAGTTTTCTCCTGGAGACATACACAGCGTCAAATGCGTATCACCGCGAGCACTTATGATGGAAGTGAAGGAGGGGCCTTTCGATCCCTCCTTTGCCAAAGCGTTCGTTTAGAAACGCATCTTACGCTATCTACCTATACTGATCCTGAGTTAACATCTTTTGCACATTCAAGCCGCGTATAGTTCGCGGTGACCACACCTGACAGGAGTATGTAATGTCCAAGCAACAAATCGGCGTTGTTGGTATGGCCGTGATGGGGCGCAACCTGGCGCTGAACATCGAAAGCCGTGGCTATACCGTTTCTATCTTCAACCGCTCGCGCGAAAAAACCGAAGAAGTTGTTGCCGAGAACCCAGGCAAAAAGCTGGTTCCTTACTACACCGTACAAGAATTTGTCGAATCTCTGGAAACTCCCCGCCGCATTCTGCTGATGGTGAAAGCCGGCGCGGGTACCGATGCCGCGATTGATTCCCTGAAGCCGTACCTGGATAAAGGCGACATCATCATTGATGGCGGTAACACCTTCTTCCACGACACTATCCGCCGTAACCGTGAACTCTCAGCGGAAGGCTTCAACTTTATCGGCACCGGCGTCTCCGGTGGTGAAGAGGGCGCGCTGAAAGGGCCTTCTATCATGCCTGGCGGCCAGAAAGAGGCTTACGAGCTGGTTGCGCCGATCCTGACCAAAATTGCCGCGGTAGCTGAAGATGGCGAGCCGTGCGTTACCTATATCGGTCCTGACGGTGCCGGTCACTATGTCAAAATGGTGCACAACGGTATCGAATATGGCGATATGCAGCTTATCGCAGAAGCCTACGCTCTGCTGAAAGGTGGCCTGAACCTCTCTAACGACGAGCTGGCGAAAACCTTCAGCGAGTGGAATGCAGGCGAGCTGAGCAGCTATCTGATCGACATCACCAAAGATATCTTCACTAAGAAAGATGAAGAGGGCACTTACCTGGTTGATGTGATCCTGGATGAAGCGGCTAACAAAGGTACCGGTAAATGGACCAGCCAGAGCTCGCTGGATCTCGGCGAACCTCTGTCACTGATCACCGAATCGGTATTCGCACGTTACATCTCCTCCCTGAAAGAGCAGCGTGTTGCGGCCTCTAAAGTGCTCTCCGGCCCGCAGTCTAAACCGGCTGGTGATAAAGCGGAGTTCATTGAGAAAGTGCGTCGCGCCCTTTATCTGGGCAAAATCGTCTCCTACGCGCAGGGCTTCTCTCAGCTGCGTGCCGCCTCTGACGAGCACAACTGGGATCTGAACTACGGCGAAATCGCGAAGATCTTCCGCGCGGGCTGCATCATTCGCGCGCAGTTCCTGCAGAAAATCACCGATGCCTATGCAGAAAACCCGGCTATCGCTAACCTGCTGCTGGCCCCTTACTTCAAGCAGATCGCTGATGATTACCAGCAGGCGCTGCGCGATGTTGTCGCCTATGCGGTACAGAACGGTATTCCGGTACCGACTTTCTCTGCGGCAGTCGCTTACTATGACAGCTACCGCTCTGCGGTGCTGCCGGCGAACCTGATTCAGGCGCAGCGTGACTACTTCGGCGCGCACACTTACAAGCGCACTGATAAAGACGGCGTATTCCATACGGAATGGCTGGATTAATCTGATAATCATTCGTCCGTTTTATACAAGCCCGGTTGTCGCAACCGGGCTTTTTTTCATCGAAACCGCGATAATTACGGGGATCGGGCATTTATTTTTAGGAATAAAGCCACACAAACTCAGGCAGGGCGCGCTTTGCAGCCGCTGTTTGTCTTATTGACACTCTCTCAACGGAAGAGGTAAAAACCCCAACAGTTATTGATTTAAAGCGGTGGCGATGGGATCGTCACCTCCGGTTTCATACACTGACAAAAGTTGCTTATCGAATGAAAATAACAATCTCCGGAACAGGTTACGTTGGGTTATCAAACGGGATCCTAATCGCGCAGAACCATGAAGTCGTCGCGCTCGATATTGTGCAGTCCAAAGTGGATATGCTTAATGAGAAAATTTCTCCGATCGTGGATAAAGAGATTGAGGAGTATTTACAGACTAAGCCGCTCAATTTCCGCGCAACTACGGATAAGCATGACGCCTACCGCAACGCGGATTACGTGATTATCGCCACGCCGACCGATTACGATCCGAAATCCAACTACTTCAATACCAGCAGCGTAGAGTCGGTGATCTGCGATGTTCACGCCATCAACCCTCAGGCGGTGATGATTATCAAATCGACCATCCCGGTGGGCTTTACCCAGTCGATTAAAGAGAAGCTGGGCATCGATAATGTCATTTTCTCGCCAGAATTCCTGCGTGAAGGCAGAGCGCTATACGACAACCTGCATCCGTCACGTATCGTAATTGGCGAGCGCTCAGAACGCGCCGAGCGCTTTGCGGCACTGCTGCAGGAAGGCGCTATCAAACAAGATATTCCGGTACTGTTTACGGACTCCACCGAAGCAGAAGCGATCAAGTTGTTTGCCAACACCTATCTGGCAATGCGCGTCGCCTACTTTAACGAGCTGGACAGCTATGCCGAGAGCCTTGGCCTGAACACGCGTCAAATCATTGAGGGCGTCTGCCTTGATCCGCGCATCGGAAACCACTATAACAACCCCTCATTTGGTTACGGCGGCTACTGCCTGCCTAAAGATACCAAGCAGCTGCTGGCGAACTATCAGTCGGTGCCGAACAACATTATTTCGGCGATTGTTGATGCTAACCGCACGCGCAAAGACTTTATTGCTGACTCCATCCTGGCGCGCAAACCGAAAGTGGTCGGTATCTATCGTCTGGTGATGAAGAGCGGTTCGGACAACTTCCGCGCGTCGTCGATTCAGGGCATTATGAAGCGCATTAAAGCGAAGGGCGTGCAGGTCATCGTCTATGAGCCAGTGATGCAGGAAGATGAGTTCTTCCACTCGCGCGTGGTACGCGACCTCGAGGCATTTAAACAAGAGGCGGATGTGATCGTCTCCAATCGTATGGCGCGCGAACTGGCGGACGTAGAAGATAAAGTCTATACGCGCGATCTCTTCAATAATGATTAATCTGTAACCCTTCAAAGAGACGGCCCATCGGGCCGTCACCCTCTACCGGTAAAGGTAAAAAATGCATCGTATCCAGGAATGACAGAAATAAATCCGGCAGCGCGCTTAAATAATGCCTGCTAACATTTATTTACATGGATTCCTATAGCAAAAAAAAAGCGAACCGCTAAACTCGCGCTCTATAACTTTTTTTTTATGCTTCTCATTTAGGGTGGCTATGACACACGAAAACAATAACCTGTCTTTTCGACAGAACAACGACGCTGAGCAAATTGATTTAATTGATGTTTTAACGCAAATTTGGCGTGGTAAATGGATTATTGCCCTCTTTATTGTATTCAGCGTAGTTATTGCTGGGGTCTATATCGCTGTTGCGAAGGAAAAATGGACATCAGTTGCCGTCGTCAGTTCGCCTGATGCAAGCCAGATCGCCAGTTACACCAGCGCCATAAGCATGTTGAGTAACGATAATAAATTCGATATCACAGGGACTCAGCAACGCGTTATCAGCCGCTTTAGTACCGCATTTTCCGCCCTGGTAGAAACGCTTAGTAATCAGGAAGAGCCTGAAAAACTCACTATTGATTCAGCAGTACAGGGGCAGCCATTGCCACTCAAAGTCACTTATCAGGCCTCCTCAGCCAGAGAAGCGCAACAAAAACTGGCGGAGTATATTGAGCAAGTTGATCAGCAGATCTCCAAAGAACTGGTTGACGACCTGAACATTAATGCCAAAGCGCGCAAAACGGATTTGCTTGAATCGCTGGCAACTCAGGAAAAAGTAGCTCAGGAGCAGAAAGATTTGCGAATCAAGCAGATCTCCCAAGCGCTTGCTGTGGCTAAAGAGTCGAAAGTGCAGTCGCCGCAGGTACAGCAAACTGAAAATGTTTCGCAAGACACCATGTTTCTCCTCGGCAGTGCTGCGCTGGAATCGATGATTAAAAATGAGTCATCGCGTCCACTGGTCTTTTCTGATGATTACTACCGCGACAGAAAGAATCTGCTCGATCTGCAGGGGCTGAAGGTAACACCACAGGAGATTCACGCCTACCGCTATGTGATGAAACCTACCCTGCCGATTCACCGCGACAGTCCACGGCGTTCACTGGCCATTGTTCTGGCAGTGCTGATCGGCATTTTACTTGGCTCTGGGGTTGTGCTGACCCGTAACGCACTGCGAACCCACAAGCAGCGAGCGTAAAAAAGAAAAACCGGGCACTGCCCGGTTTTTTTATGCCCACTGCTTATTGATGCCGCGCGCGCAGGTTCTCAATCACCGTCGTCAAATCGAGATTTTGATCCTGTAGCAGCACCAGCAGGTGATACATCAGATCCGATGCCTCGTTAGTCAGCTCTGCGCGGTCGTTCACCGTTGCCGCCAGCGCCGTCTCTACGCCCTCTTCGCCAACCTTCTGCGCAATACGCTTCGTGCCGCTGGCATAGAGTTTGGCGGTGTAGGAGCTGGCGGGATCGGCGCTCTTACGCTCAGCCAGCAGCGTTTCCAGCTGATAGAGGAACAGCCACTGGTGGCTGGTGTCGCCAAAGCAACTGGAGGTGCCTTTATGGCAGGTGGGACCAATCGGATTGACCAATACCAGCAGTGTGTCGTTGTCGCAATCAGCGGCAATCTTTACCACATTGAGGAAGTGCCCGGAGGTTTCGCCTTTGGTCCACAGGCGTCCTTTGGTGCGCGAGAAGAAGGTCACTTTGCCGCTCTCCTGCGTTTTCGCCAGCGCCTCTTTGTTCATATAGCCCAGCATCAGCACTTCGCCGGAGACCGCGTGTTGCACCACGGCGGGCAGCAGTCCGTCGGTTTTTTCCCAGTCCAGTTGGGAGAGTTGTTGCTCTGTTAACATACCCTGATCTCCACGCCCTGGCCTGCCAGGTACGCTTTTAATTCACCAATATTGATAATCTGTTTGTGGAACACCGAGGCCGCCAGCGCGCCGTCGACATCGGCGTCGCGGAAGGCTTCAAGGAAGTGTTCCATCGTGCCGGCCCCGCCGGAGGCGATCAGCGGCACGTTGCATACCTCGCGCACTTTTTTCAGTTGCTCCAGGTCGTAGCCATTACGCACGCCATCCTGGTTCATCATATTCAGCACAATTTCACCGGCGCCGCGCTTCTGCACCTCTTGCACCCAGTCGAGGGTTTCCCACTGCGTCACACGCGTGCGGCTCTCATCGCCGGTATATTGATTCACGTGATATTTGCCGGTTGCGGCATCAAACCAGGTATCAATCCCGACCACAATGCACTGCACGCCAAATCGGTCCGCCAGCCGGGTAATCAGCTCAGGATCGGCCAGTGCCGGTGAGTTGATGGAGATTTTGTCCGCGCCGAAGGAGAGGATCTGCGCCGCATCCTCAACCGATTTAATGCCGCCCGCCACGCAGAAGGGGATATCAATCACCTCCGCCACGCGCGTCACCCAGCTTTTATCCACCACGCGGCCATCGCTGGAGGCGGTGATATCGTAAAACACCAGCTCATCTGCGCCTTCCTCGGCGTAGCGTTTTGCCAGCGGCACAATGTCGCCGATGATTTCATGGTTGCGAAACTGCACGCCTTTCACCACCTGGCCATCACGCACATCAAGACAAGGGATTATCCGTTTTGCCAGCATTGAATGGCCTCCTTCACCGTAAATTTACCTTCCAGCAGCGCACGGCCGACAATCACGCCGCCCACGCCTGTCCCGCGCAGCGCGGCGATATCATTAATGTCGCCAATGCCGCCGGAGGATTGAAACGCCACCTGCGGCCAGCGGGCGCAGATCTCTTCATACAGCGACACATTAGAGCCTGCCAGCGTGCCGTCGCGGGAAATATCTGTGCACAGCACATGACGCAGACCAACGGCAAGATAGGTCTCAACCAGCGCTTCCAGCGTCACACCGGAGTTCTCCTGCCAGCCGCTGATCGCCACCTGTTTTGTACCTTGCTCATCAATGCGCACATCCAGCGCCAGCACCAGCTTGTCGGCGCCGAAACGGGTAAACCAGCCTTTGACTGTTTCGGGCGATTTCACCGCCGTCGAGCCAATCACCACCCGCGCCACGCCCGCGTCGAGCAGGGCGGCAACATCCTCTTCGCTGCGCACGCCACCGCCAACCTGCACCGGCACAGTGACGCCCGCCACCAGCGTTTTCAGCAAGGGGATCTGGCGGCGCGCCGGATCTTTCGCACCGGTCAAATCGACGAGGTGTAACAGCTGCGCGCCCTGAGCGGCATACTCCTGCAAGCGTGGCAGCGGATCGCTGCCGTAGTCGCGTTGCTGGGCATAATCACCCTGATGCAGGCGCACCACGCTGCCATCAATCAAATCTAAAGCGGGAATGATCATCACATCTCCAGGAAGTTTTTCAGCAGCTGCGCGCCCGCGCGCCCGGAGCGCTCCGGGTGAAACTGCACGCCGTAGAAGTTGTCGCTCTGTACGGCGGCGGTAAACGGCTCGCCATAATCACAGCGGGCAATGGTGCTGGCATTGACCGGCATTGCGTAGCTGTGAACAAAGTAAAAGTAGGCGCCATCCTCAATGCCCTGGAACAAACGATGGCCCGCCTTCGGGTAGACCTGATTCCAGCCCATATGCGGCAGCGGCAGCCCGACATCGTTCATTTTCGGCACCGCTTCATCAATAATGCCCAGCAGGTCGACGCCGCCATTCTCTTCGCTGAAACGCCCGAGCAGCTGCATACCAAGGCAGATGCCCAGCACCGGCTGGGTGCAGGCTTTGACCAGCTCAATCAGCTCGCGCTCGCGGAGCTGATCCATCGCCGCCTGCGCGGTGCCGACGCCCGGCAGAAACAGCTTGTCGGCGCGTAGCACCACGTCGGGATCGCGGCTGACCAGCGGCTCATAGCCGTGGCGCATAATAGCGGACTGCACCGAATGCAGGTTGGCGCAGCCGGTATCGAGGATCACCACATTCATCACAGCACTCCTTTTGAAGAGGGAAGGGTATCGCCCTCAACGCGGATCGCCTGACGCAGCGTACGGCCAAAGGCTTTAAACAGGCTCTCGACGCGGTGGTGATCGTTTTTGCCCTTGGTCTTCAGGTGCAGGGTCAGCGCCATGGTGTAGGAGAGCGAGCGGAAGAAGTGCTCCACCATTTCGGTGCTCAGATCGCCGACGCGCTGATAGGTGAACTCCGCTTTATATTCCAGATGCGGGCGGCCGGAGATATCCATCGCGCAGCGGGCCAGGCACTCATCCATCGGCAGCACAAAGCCAAAACGGTTAATGCCGCGCTTGTCGCCGAGCGCCAGCTTCAGCGCTTCGCCCAGCGCCAGGCCGGTATCTTCAACGGTGTGGTGATCGTCGATATAGAGATCGCCTTTCACCGCAATCTCCATGCGAAAACCGCCGTGGGTGGCGATCTGATCGAGCATATGGTCAAAGAAGCCAACGCCGGTGTTGATCTTGCTCCCGCCTTCGCGGTCGAGCCACACCTTGACCTCAATCTGCGTCTCTTTGGTGTTACGCACAACATGGGCATAGCGGTCGCGGCGGGTCAGCTGTTCGCCAATCATCGCCCAGTTCAGGGTTTCACGGTTGTAGCGCAGGCCGCCAATCGCCATGTTGTCCGCCAGCTCAATGTCGGTGGCGCGATCGCCAATGACGTAGCTGTTGGCGCGATCCAGCGCACCCTCTTCCAGCCAGCGCTCGACCAGTTTCACTTTCGGTTTGCGGCAGTCGCAGTTATCACTCGGCAGATGCGGGCAGATCAGCACCTCTTCGAACTCCACGCCCTGGGACTGGAAAATCTGCATCATCAGGTTGTGCGGGCCGTCAAAATCCGCCTGCGGCAAGCTGCTGGTGCCCAGGCCATCCTGATTGGTGATCATCACCAGTTTATAGCCCGCCGCCTGCAGCTTGAGCAGCACCGGGATCGCCTGCGGCTCAAAGGCCAGCTTGTCAAATCGGTCCACCTGAAAATCGGTGGGCGGCTCGGAAATCAGTGTTCCGTCACGATCAATAAACAGGTACTTCTGGCTCATACTTGCTCCGCACGTAAAGCGTCAATGACGCGCTGGCTCTCTTCACGGGTACCAATAGTGATACGCAGACAGCCGCTTAAAGAGGGTTGCTTGTTCTGGTCTCTCAGGATAATGCCCTGATCCCACAGCGATTTAAACACCGCGCTCGAGGCGGTCATGCGCACAAGAATATAGTTGGTTTCGGAGTCGAACACCTGCTCAACGCAGGGAATATCGCGCAACGCGTTCACTAAGTAAGCCCGCTCGGCGACGATCTGCGCCACGCGCTCACGCATTGCCGCCACCCCCTGCGGGCTGAGTGCCTGCGCGGCAATATCAGCCACCGGCGTAGAGAGCGGGTAGGGGGCAATCACTTTCATCAGCAGGGCGATCACCTCTTCATTGGCGAGGGTAAAGCCGCAGCGCAGGCCCGCCAGCGCAAAGGCTTTGGATAAGGTGCGCAAAATAACCAGGTGCGGATACTCGCTCAGCCAGCCGGCGAGGGTCGCCTGCGGGCAGAACTCAATATAGGCTTCATCGGCGATAACCAGCGCTTTACCACGGGTCATTTCCAGCAGGCTGCGCAGATCCTGCGGGTTGATAATCTGCCCGGTCGGGTTGTTGGGGCTGCACACGTAAACCAGCTTCACGCCATCCAGTTTATCGGCGATGCCCTGCAGATCCAGCTGCCAGTTTTCACGGGCCAGCACGGTGCGGTACTCGACACCGAAGGTTTCGGCACTGACGCTGTACATGCCGTAGGTCGGCGGGCAGAAGAGCACCGCATTCTGGCCCGGCTCGCAGAAGGCGCGGATCAGCAACTCAATCCCCTCATCAGCGCCGCGGCTTACCAGCACCTGCTCCGGCTTCACGCCCGCATACTGGGCGTAGTTATCAATCACCGCTTTCGGCTGGCACTCCGGGTAGCGGTTGAGCGCGTTTTGCGACAAATCGAACGGGACTGCGGTCGGGAACTCGTTGGCGTTCAGCCAGACATCACCTTTGCCGCCAAGGCGGCGCGCCGACTGGTAGGGGGTCAGTTCGCGGACATTTTTACGCGCCAGCTCTTCAATGCTCATGCTTGCTCCTTCAGCGCCTTGACGCGCAGGGTAACGGCGTTTTTGTGCGCGGTCAGGCGTTCAGCCGCCGCCAGCGTTTCGATGGTGCTGGCAAGCTGCGCAAACCCTTCGCGCGAAAGCTCCTGCACCGTCATGCGTTTCTGGAAATCGGCCAGCCCGAGGCTGGAGCAGGTCGCGGTGTAGCCATAGGTCGGCAGAACGTGGTTAGTGCCGGAGGCGTAATCACCCGCCGACTCTGGTGACCAGTCACCGAGGAACACCGAACCGGCGCTGGTAATGCTCTCCACCAGTGACCGCGCGTCGCGGGTCTGAATAATCAGGTGCTCCGGGCCGTACTGGTTTGAGATCTGCACGCACTGTGGCAAATCGCGCGCCACAATCAGCCGGCTGGCGGCAAGCGCCTGGCGGGCCGTCTCCGCGCGCGGCAGGTCGGCGAGCTGGCGCTCAACGGCCTGTGCCACGCGTGATGCCATTTCGCTATCCGGGGTCAGCAGGATCACCTGCGAATCAGGGCCGTGCTCCGCCTGCGACAGCAGATCCGAGGCGACGAAGTCCGGTGTTGCACCGCTGTCAGCTATTACCAGCACTTCGGAGGGACCGGCCGGCATATCGATTGCCGCGCCATCGAGTCGCTGGCTCACCTGGCGTTTAGCTTCGGTGACGAAGGCGTTGCCTGGGCCAAAAATTTTATCCACCTTCGGCACTGATTCAGTGCCAAGGGCGAGTGCGGCAATCGCCTGCGCGCCGCCGACCTGATAAACCGCCTGCACGCCACACAGCTGCGCGGCGTAGAGGATCTCATCGGCGATAGGCGGCGGTGAGCAGAGCACCACTTTGCGGCAACCTGCGATGCGCGCCGGGGTTGCCAGCATTAATACCGTCGAGAAGAGCGGCGCGGAGCCGCCGGGAATATAGAGCCCCACCGAGTCAATCGGGCGGGTTACCTGCTGGCAGCGCACGCCAGGCAGCGTTTCCACATCCACGGTTGGCAGAATTTGCGCGGTATGGAAGGTGTCGATGTTTTTTACCGCCACCGCCATCGCCTGTTTGATCTCGTCGCCCAGGCGGGCGCTGGCGTCTTCAATCTGTTGTGCGGTCACTTTCAGCGCGTCGACCTGGGTTTTGTCGAACTTCGCGCTAAAGTCACGCAGGGCGTTATCGCCGCGCGCGCGCACTTCTTCAATAATCTCTGCGACCGTACGGGTAATGCTTTCGGAGGCTGAGATCGCCGGGCGCAGCAAGAGGGCGCGCTGCTCCTCTTCACTACAGCTGTTCCAGTCGATGATGGTGTTAAAGCTCATACTCTTTTTCCTTAATCTGGCAAACGTGACCGCAGGCCGCACACAGCGAGGCCTTACTCCATCATCTTCTCAATCGGCAGCACCAGGATGGAGCTGGCGCCCAGCGCTTTGAGCTTCTCCATGGTCTCCCAGAAGAGCGTTTCGCTGCTGACCATGTGCATTGCCACGCGCTGCTGATCGCCTGCCAGCGGCAGAATGGTCGGGCGCTCAGCGCCCGGCAGCAGGGCAATCACCTCGTCCAGACGCTCGCTCGGCGCGTGCATCATGATGTATTTCGACTCGCGCGCCTGAATCACGCCCTGAATACGGGTCAGCAGTCTGTCGATCAGCTGCTGTTTAGCCTCCGGCATTTCGCCATCGCGCTGAATCAGGCAGGCTTTCGAGCGGTAAATCACTTCGACTTCGCGCAGGCCGTTCGCTTCCAGCGTTGCGCCGGTGGAGACAAGATCGCAAATCGCATCCGCCAGACCGGCACGCGGGGCGACTTCAACCGAGCCATTCAGCAGACAGGATTTGAACGACACGCCTTTCTGATCAAGGTAGCGTTTCAGCAGGTGAGGGTAGGAGGTAGCGATGCGTTTGCCATTGAGCGACAGCGGGCCGTCCCAGGCTTCATCCACCGCCGTTGCCAGTGACAGGCGGCAGCCGCCGAAATCGAGGCGGCGCAGGGTGAAGTAACGCGGATCTTCACCCTGTGCGCGGCGGGTCAGCAGCTCTTCTTCTAAAACGTTTTCGCCAATAATGCCGAGGTCGACCACGCCATCCATCACCAGGCCCGGAATATCGTCATCGCGTACACGCAGAATATCGATCGGCATATTTTCCGCGAGGGCGATTAAGCGCTGGGTGTGCAGGTTGATCTTGATCCCGCAGCGGGCCAGCAGTTCGCGTGAATCGTCACTAAGACGGCCGGATTTCTGAATAGCTATGCGTAAACGCGAGTTATCTAACATTCTGTTGTCCTCTGTAATCCTGCTAAAAATTGTCCAAAAAAAAGCCCCCGGAAGGCGATCTTCCGGGGGCTCTCTTTGCGTTCATGCACCACTGGAAGATCTGACTCTCTTCCAGCACACATCGCCTGAAAGACTAGTCAGGGTGATGGTGATGATGGTGGTGTTTAAATGGAACGCGGTTCATAAAATTCTCGATGAATGCTTATTCATATGTTGGCAATTACCGTAAACCAGGTTGGTCGTTGAAGGCAAGGGCTTTTTTTTATGATTAAATCATTTCATATAGGTTCTGTGAATTGTCACTGACAGAGCGCTGGCGTAGCCTAATGGTATTCGCAGGTTGTAAGCAGGGGAGAGGCATGAAAAAAGTCGCAATTGTCGGATTAGGCTGGTTGGGGATGCCGCTGGCGCTCTCATTAACCGCGCGGGGCTGGCACGTGACCGGCAGTAAGACCACGGAAGATGGCGTCGAGGCGGCGCGGATGTGCGGTATCGAAAGCTATCTGCTTAAGCTCGAACCTGAACTGGTGTGTGACCCGGACGATCTCGATGCGCTAATGAATGTCGACGCGCTGGTGATCACGCTACCCGCCCGGCGCAGCGGCCCCGGCGAGGAGTTCTATCTGCAGGCGATGCAGGAGATTGTCGACAGCGCGCTGGCGCACCACATTCCGCGCATCCTCTTTACCAGTTCAACCTCGGTCTACGGCGATGCGCCAGGCACCGTTAAAGAGACCACGCCGCGCCAGCCGGTGACCGCCAGCGGGCGGGTGCTGAAGGAGCTTGAGGACTGGCTGCACAATTTACCGGGCACTCAGGTCGACATTCTGCGTCTGGCAGGATTAGTTGGACCATCCCGCCATCCGGGGCGCTTCTTCGCCGGTAAAACCGCGCCGGATGGCCAACTTGGCGTTAACTTGGTTCATCTCGAAGATGTGGTTGCCGCTATTACGCTGCTGCTGCAGTCGCCGAAAGGTGGGCACATTTATAATATCTGCGCACCCGCGCATCCGACGCGCGAAACCTTCTATCCGGCAATGGCGCGTAAGCTGGGTCTGCCAGCGCCAACCTTTACCGATTCGCCCGCAGAAAAGCGCGGCAAAGTGGTAGATGGCAGCCGCATCTGTTCTGAACTAGGCTTTGAATATCTCTACCCCGATCCGATGCAGATGCCTCTGGAGTAGGGTTTTTTAGCAAAAAATGCGATTAGCAGGATTAATGATCAAGCTGGCGTTTAAAAATCAAACGGTTAGACATCATTAATTTCTATGGCGGCCTGCATTGTATTGTCATTGTGCTTCAACCTGGTGCAGAATATGCCGCTGCAAAAAATAGAGAAGATTAACCGACGTTCAACGCGTCGGTTATTTTTTTGCAAGCAAAACGTCATTCAATAAAAGAGGCCGGGCTTCGTACCGGATAGATACACATTTAAAAACCGACAGTCGTTGTCGCTGAGGAAAGAACACAAATGGGGCAATATTTTGCATTTGCGACGGCCGCCGCCGTTCTGGGGGAAAGCCATGTCGCATAACGTTACTCCAAAAACCTCTCGCGTGGAATTACGTAAGACCCTTACGCTGATTCCGGTTGTAATGATGGGCCTTGCCTATATGCAGCCGATGACGCTGTTCGATACGTTCGGTATCGTCTCCGGCCTGACCGATGGTCATGTGGCAACCGCCTACGCGTTTGCCCTGGTCGCTATTCTCTTTACTGCCCTGAGCTACGGTAAACTGGTTCGCCGTTTCCCGTCGGCGGGCTCCGCCTATACCTATGCGCAGAAATCCATCTCCCCGGCCGTGGGCTTTATGGTGGGCTGGTCATCGCTGCTGGACTACCTGTTCATGCCGATGATCAACATTCTGCTGGCGAAAATTTACTTTGAAGCGCTGGTGCCTTCTATTCCGTCGTGGCTGTTCGTGGTGGCGCTGGTGGCCTTTATGACCATCTCCAACCTGCGCAGCATTAAGACCGTGGCGAACTTCAACACCCTGATCGTGATCCTACAGATGGGCATCGTTGCCGTCATCGTCGGGCTTATCATCTACGGTGTGTCGCATGGCGAAGGCGCAGGCACGCTGACCAGCACCCGTCCGTTCTGGTCTGAAGGTGCGCACGTGGTGCCGATGATCACCGGTGCGACGATCCTCTGCTTCTCGTTCCTCGGCTTCGACGGTATCTCTTCGCTTTCTGAAGAGACCAAAGACGCTGAGCGCGTCATTCCGCGCGCGATTTTCCTCACCGCACTGCTGGGCGGCGTGGTCTTTATCGTGGCTTCTTACTTCCTGCAGCTCTACTTCCCGGATATCTCGCGCTTTAAAGATCCGGACGCGTCGCAGCCTGAAATCATGCTCTACGTTGCGGGTAAAACCTTCCAGTGGGGTGTGCTGATTTTCTCAAGCGTCACCGTACTGGCATCCGGTATGGCGGCACACGCGGGCGTTTCCCGTCTGATGTACGTTATGGGCCGCGACGGCGTCTTCCCGACCCGTTTCTTCGGCTACGTACACCCGAAATGGCGTACTCCGGCATGGAACGTGCTGCTGGTAGGCGCGATTGCGCTGCTGGCGATTAACTTCGATCTGGTCACCGCCACGGCGCTGATCAACTTCGGTGCGCTGGTGGCCTTCACCTTCGTTAACCTGTCGGTGATCTCCCAGTTCTGGATCCGCGAGAAGCGCAACAAAACGCTGAAAGACCACTTCAACTACCTGGTGCTGCCGGTCTGCGGCGCGCTGACGGTCGGTGCGCTGTGGGTTAACCTTGAAGAGAGCTCGATGGTACTGGGCCTCATCTGGGGCGCGATTGGTCTGGTTTACCTGGCTTGCGTGACCCGCAGCTTCCGTAACCCGGTGCCGCAGTACGAAGATATCACTCAGTAAGATCTGCTCAGACAGATAATGAAACCGGAGGCCACGCCTCCGGTTTTTTTTCGCCTTCGCTCTTCCACCCGCCGCTAATAACAAAACACCCTATGCTAGACCATTTTGTTATTGGTTCCCGCCCGGCTGCTTGTGAATAATTTGCGATCTTGTTTTTCCGGACGCTATTACCGTTATGTTCTCAATGATTGTAAGTGGATTGATCTGCGGCGCGCTGCTCGGCTTTGTGATGCAGCGGGGCCGTTTCTGCCTCACCGGCGGCTTTCGCGATATGTACATCGCGAAAAATAACCGCATGTTTTATGCCCTGTTGATCGCGATTGCGATCCAGAGCGTGGGCGTTTTCGCCCTGATTCAGGCGGGTGTGGTGCAATATGACGCTGGCGCTTTCCCGTGGCTTGGCACCGTGGTGGGCGGCTATATTTTTGGGCTTGGCATCGTCTACGCAGGCGGTTGTGCGACCGGGACCTGGTATCGCGCCGGGGAAGGGTTGATCGGCAGCTGGATTGCGCTCTTTACCTATATGGTGATGAGCGCGGTAATGCGCTCGCCGAACGCAGCGGGCCTCAACCAGCTGTTGAAAACCTACAGCACTGAGCACAACTCAATTGCCGAGACCTTTGGCTTCTCCGTCTGGCCGCTGGTTGTGCTGCTGGTGGCGGTGACGCTGTGGGTGGTTGCCAAAGAGCTGCGCAAACCGAAGCTGAAAGTTGCCTCACTGCCGCCGCGCAGAACTGGCCTTGCACACATTCTGTTTGAGAAGCGCTGGCATCCGTTTGTCACCGCCGTGCTGATCGGCCTGATTGCGCTGCTGGCGTGGCCGCTGAGCGAAGCCACCGGGCGTATGTTTGGTCTTGGCATCACCTCGCCGACCGCCAATATTCTGCAATTTTTGGTAGTCGGACAAAGCAAGGTGCTGAACTGGGGCGTCTTCCTGGTGCTGGGGATCTTCCTGGGATCGCTGATTGCCGCGAAAGCCAGCCGCGAGTTCCGCGTGCGCGCCGCCGATGCGCAAACCACGCTGCGCAGCGGCTTTGGTGGGCTGCTGATGGGCGTCGGTGCCAGCATGGCGGGCGGCTGCTCCATCGGTAACGGTCTGGTAATGACAGCAATGATGACCTGGCAGGGGTGGATCGGCCTGGTATTTATGATCCTTGGCGTATGGACCGCGTCATGGTTTTTATATGTTCGTCCACAGCGCAAAGCGAAGCTTGCTGCGGCTGTGGCCTAAATAAACAGGAGCTGTTATGGCAGTTAAAAAACTCGATGTGGTAACGCAGGTATGCCCGTTCCCACTGATTGAAGCAAAAGCGGCGCTGGCAGAGATGCACAGCGGCGATGAACTGGTGATTGAGTTCGACTGCACCCAGGCGACGGAAGCGATTCCTCAGTGGGCGGCAGAAGAGGGGCACACCATTACGGATTACCAGCAGGTGGGTGATGCCGCCTGGAGCATCACCGTCCAGAAGGCGTAAGCCGCAGGCCCTCCCGCGCACGGGAGGGCAACGTTCAGACAATCTCTTCGGCGTACTGCCACAGCGCTTTCAACAGCGCCTGTTTCTCACTGTCCCCATCATACTGCTGGAACAGCGCCTGCAGCTCTTCGGCATAGCGTTGTAAAAACTCCGGCGTAAAGATCTCGCGGCGATGCGCCAGCCAGCGCTGCTGCTCCTCTTCATCAAGCGTGCCGGGGAAGTTGCGCGCCCGGTAGTTAAACAGCAGTTTCTCAATGCGCGCATCGGCAAAGGTGATATCCAGCGCCGGTAAGTTGCGCGGCTCGGTCTCAAGCAGGATTTTCATGGCGGCGCGATCGGCATCGCTGAAAAAGCCGTTGTAGATCTGCGCGTCGACATTCTCCGACGGCACAAACGGCTCCGCTTCGGCGAAGATCGCCAGCACTTTCTCGCGTACCTGTGGGTAGTCACGCAGGATCTGTAAATTATCGAGACAGCGCTGGCGGTCGATACCAAGCCGCTCGGCATCCTCTGGCCGCAGCGTATTAGCCTGCGCCAGCACCGGGCACTTGTTGAGATGCACCAGCTTAACCGGCACCGCCGCGTCATCGCCCAGCTCGCTCTTCGGCGTATAGAGGCGCTCGCGCAATGCATCGGCGTCCAGCTCCAGCAGCGGCGACATATCGCCCGCCAGATCGACCATAATCACCGCGTTACGGTTTTCCGGATGCCACGCCAGCGGCGCAACCCAGCTGGTGTTGCCGCGCGCCGCGCCAAACATGCCGGAGACATGCACCAGCGGTTTCATCTGCGGCACGTCAATCAAGGTTGCCAGCTTCTGCTTGCTGCGATGGCTATAGAGATAGGCAAACAGCTTCGGCTGCTTCGCTTTCACCAGCTGCGCCATGGCGATGGTGGCATAGACATCCGCCATCGCGTCGTGGGCATTGCTGTGCTCAATGCCGTTCGCTTTGGTCAGGTGCTCAAGGCGGAAACTTGGCAGACCTTCCTCATTCTCCGGCCAATTGATCCCCTCCGGGCGCAGGGCGTAGCAGGCGCGCATCACATCCAGCAGATCCCAGCGGGAGTTGTGGTTTTGCCAGCTCCAGGCGTAGGGATCGTAGAAGTTGCGGTAAAAAATATTGCGCGTCACTTCATCATCAAAACGGACGTTGTTGTAACCCACTACGCAGGTATTTGGCACGGTGAAGAGGTCGTGAATGCGTTTAGCAAACGCCGCTTCATTTTCACCTTTGGCGCGCGCCACCTGCGGGGTAATGCCGGTGATCAGCACCGCTTCAGGCTGGGGAAGATAGTCATCGGCGGGTTTGCAGTAGAAGACTTCCGGCTCGCCGATGGTCGTGAAATCGGCATCGGTGCGCAGCGCGGCGAACTGCGCCGGGCGATCCAGCGCGGGGCTGGTTCCGAAGGTCTCGTAATCATGAAAAAGAAATGTCGGGGTTGCCGGGGAA
This sequence comes from Kosakonia sp. S57, assembly GCF_016516575.1. Classification (NCBI taxonomy): domain Bacteria; kingdom Pseudomonadati; phylum Pseudomonadota; class Gammaproteobacteria; order Enterobacterales; family Enterobacteriaceae; genus Kosakonia; species Kosakonia sp. S57. The sequence goes on from NZ_JACVUL010000005.1 coordinate 106,090, forward strand.
TCAGACACCAGAAGCTCATCCTGTCAGAAAGTATGCCGACTATGGTAAACCATCGTCGCCCGTGTGCCGAAGAAAAACCGCGTCAGCTTACGGCGCAACTCGCAAAAACAGGGGCTTAAAAATGATTTATGTCACATTTCTTTGCAATTTTGCCAGGTAACGACACACGAAGTTCCGTACAAAGGACGCCCCTTTCCGATGTATTGAGGATATTTCATTGAAACGCCGTTTGTTTGCTGCTTCATTGTTGGCGGTGAGCGTCCATTGCGCTCAGGCCGACGACCTCCCATTTGCCCCTCAGCCCCCGGCAGTACAGGCCGGATCATGGGTCTTGATGGACTACACCACCGGGCAAATCTTAACTGCGGGGCATGAGCATCAGCAGCGTAATCCGGCGAGTCTCACCAAATTGATGACCGGCTATGTCGTCGATCGCGCCATTGATAGCCATCGCATCAGTGCGGACGACGTGGTTACAGTCGGCAAAGATGCCTGGGCGCAGGGCAACCCGGTGTTTGCCGGCTCGTCACTGATGTTCCTTAAGCCGGGCGATCGCCTGACGGTGCGCGATCTGAGCCGCGGGCTGATTGTCGATTCCGGGAACGACGCCTGCGTGGCGCTGGCGGATCACGTCGCCGGTGGGCAGCCGCAGTTCGTGGCGATGATGAACGACTATGTGCAGAAGCTGAACCTGCGTGATACCCATTTTGAAACGGTACATGGCCTGGATGCCCCGGGGCAGCACAGCTCGGCCTACGATCTGGCGGTGTTATCGCGCGCCATTATTCACGGCGAGCCGGACTTCTATCATATGTACAGCGAAAAAAGCCTGACGTGGAACGGCATCACCCAGCAGAACCGCAACGGGCTGCTGTGGGATAAAAGCCTGAATGTCGATGGACTGAAGACCGGGCACACCTCCGGCGCGGGCTTTAACCTGATTGCCTCAAGCGTTGATGGTCAACGCCGTTTGATCGCGGTGATCATGGGCGCGGACAGCCCGAAAGGGCGCGAAGAGCAGGCGCGCAAGCTGCTGCACTGGGGTCAGCAGAACTTCGATACGGTTGAGATCCTGCGTAACGGCAAAAAAGTAGGCAGCGAGCGCATCTGGTATGGCGATAAAGAGCAGATTGCTGTCGGCACCGATGAGGATCGCTGGCTGGTGCTGCCGAAAGCGGAGCTGCAAAACATCAAAGCGAAATATGTGCTGGACAGCAAAGAGCTGGAAGCGCCGCTTGCCGCCCATCAGCGCGTCGGTGAAATCCAGCTTTATGACCGCGATAAAGTGATTGCCAAAATGCCGCTGGTGACGCTGGAGAGCGTTGGCAAAGGCGGGCTCTTCTCCCGACTGAGCGACTACCTGCACCACAAAGGGTGACCATCATGCGGGCAGAGTGGCAGGCTTGCGAGTCTGCTCGCATAATTGACGCGTGCGGCAAGCCTGATGGTCGCCGGGTAGATATACTGTACAGACAAACAGTAACGCGCAGGAGGTCACGATGGGCTACAACGTTAAGCAAGCAGAGCAGCGCCGTATCGCCGGGTTTCATCTGGTGGGGCCGTGGGAAGAGAAGGTGAAGCAGGGCTTCCAGCAGTTGCTGCTGTGGGTCGAGCATAACCAGATCCAGCCGCTGGAGTGGGTCAGCGTCTATTACGATAACCCCGATGAAGTGCCGCCGGAAAAGCTGCGCTGTGATGTCGCCATCACCGTTGAGCGCGACTTCCAGGTGCCTGTTAACAGCGCAGGCGTTATCACCACCGACATTCCCGGCGGTCATTACGCGGTGATGAGCGCGCGGGTCTACAACGAAGATTTTGAAGGCAGCTGGAATCTCTTTTTTGACGAGCTGTTGGGTGACACCTCGGTGCAGATTGGTGCCGGCCCCTGTTTTGAGATCTACCAGAACGACGGTAAGGGCGACGGTTTCTGGGATATCGAAATGTATATCCCCGTCGAGCCGAACGCCCACTAAAGCCGGGCAGGACAAAAAAGGCCGCGAGAGTGATGCTGGCGGCCTCTTTTTTTGTCCTGACAGGGCATTGGCAGGAAAAAATACCGCTACAATTGCGCCTTTCTTTTTGACCCGGAGCCTGGCTGTGCGTCGCGACAAATCCCTCAGCCCGTTTGAAATTCGACTTTATCGCCACTACCGCGTGGTGCACGGCGTGCGCATTGCGCTGGCGTTTATCCTCACCTTTTTGCTTATCCGCCTGCTCAATGTGCCGGAGGGTACCTGGCCGTTGATTACCCTGGTGGTGCTGATGGGACCGATCTCCTTCTGGGGCAACGTGGTGCCGCGCGCCTTTGAGCGCATCGGCGGTACCATTTTCGGCGCGGTGCTGGGGCTGGTGGCGTTAAAGCTGGAGCTTTACTCTCTGCCGCTGATGCTGCTGTGGTGCGCCGCCGCCATGTTTCTCTGCGGCTGGCTGGCGCTCGGCAAAAAGCCTTACCAGGCGCTGCTGATTGGTATCACCCTTGCGGTCGTCGTGGGTGGGCCAAGCGGTGATATGCATACGGCGCTGTGGCGCGGTGGCGATGTGATTATCGGTTCGCTCCTCGCCATGCTCTTTACCGGCATCTGGCCGCAGCGCGCCTTTTTGCACTGGCGCATTCAGATGGCGAACTACGTCACGGCCTTTAACCGCGTCTACCAGGGCGGTTTCTCACGCAACCTTGTGGAGCGGCCACGGCTGGAAAAGCATCTGCAAAAAATCCTCAACGACGTGGTGAAGATGCGCGGGCTGATTACCCCCGCCTGTAAAGAGACTCATATCCAGAAAGCGATCTTCGAAGCTATCCAGACCGTCAGCCGCAATATGGTCTGCATGCTGGAGCTGCAAATCAACGCCCACTGGAGTTCGCGCGCCAGCCATTTCGTGATGATTAACGCCAGCACGCTGCAAGAGACACAGCAGATGACGCAGCAGACGCTGCTCACCATCGCTCACGCGCTCTATGAGGGCAACCCGCAGCCGATCCTGGCGAACACGGAAAAGCTTAACGATATCGTTGCTGAACTGCGGCAGTTGATTGGTGAACACCAGGGTGATGCGGTGACGGAAACCTCCATTCACGGCTATGTCTGGCTCAGCATGGAGCTGGCGTGCCAGCTGGAGTTGTTATCGCATTTGATCTGCCGGGCGCTGCGCAAATAAACGGCTAATAACACCCTCGGGCTGCCAGGTTGTTTCGATTCAGCTATATTTGCGGTTATGATAGCCAGCAGGAAAACTTATTGTCATATGCCACTGCTTTGGGTAGGTTTGCCTCTCAGGTGATGGCCTTAACGAATCCGAATCTCAATTAATCAGGGGTGTCAAAATGGAAACAACCAAGCCTTCATTCCAGGACGTTCTGGAATTTGTGCGTCTGTTCCGTCGCAAAAACAAACTGCAGCGCGAAATTCAGGACGTTGAGAAAAAGATCCGTGATAACCAGAAACGCGTTCTGCTGCTGGACAACCTCAGCGACTACATCAAGCCGGGCATGAGCGTTGAAGCCATTCAGGGCATTATTGCCAGCATGCGTACCGACTACGAAGATCGCGTTGATGACTACATCATCAAAAACGCCGAGCTGTCGAAAGAGCGCCGCGAAATCTCTAAAAAACTGAAAACCATGGGCGAACTGAAGTCGGTCGAAAACAAAGCCGAGTAAGCGCCTGCGCGGTGAGAGCCTCGTCTCTCACCGTCTTCTCTTTTCTCCACTCCCTTCCACTTTTCTTCCTCCTTTTTTCTTTATCACCCATAAAAACCAGGCCTTTCTCTGTTTACAGAGTGGTAAAATGCGCCGCGCAGAACGCACATCAGGACGTTTAAACCTCATCAGGAGCCCGCATGTTAACGCTTGTCACCGGCGGCGCGCGCAGCGGCAAAAGCCGTCACGCCGAATCGTTAGTCAGCCACGCGCCGCGAGTGTTATATATCGCCACCGCGCAAATTTTTGATGAAGAGATGGCCGCGCGCATTGCCCATCATCGCCAGAGCCGCCCGGCACACTGGCGCACGGAGGAGCGCTGGCAGCAGTTAAGCAATATCATCACCGCGCACAACGATCCGGATGAGGCGATCGTGCTGGAGTGCATCACCACGCTGGTGACTAATCTGCTCTTCGCCTTTGGCGGCAGCGACGATGCTGAGGGCTGGGATTACGCCGCGCTGGAGGCACAGGTGCAGCAGGAGATCGAGATGCTAATTGCTGCCTGCAACGCCTGTCCCTCACCGGTGGTGATGGTAACCAATGAAGTTGGAATGGGGATCGTGCCGGAAAACCGTCTGGCGCGGCATTTTCGTGATATTGGCGGGCGCGTTAATCAGCGGCTTGCGCAGGCCGCCGATGAGGTCTGGCTGATGGTATCGGGAATTGGAGTGAAAATAAAATGATCAAGTTGTTCTTCGCCACATTGTCGTTTATCAGCCGCATTCCGGTGCCGGGCCGCTGGGTACAGGGGCTGGATGGGGCGGATTATGTGCGTGGGATCACCACTTTCCCGCTGGTCGGCCTGCTGCTCGGCGGCCTGAGCGGTCTTCTTTTCATGGTCTTGCACACCTGGTGCGGTGCGCCGCTGGCAGCGCTGTTGAGCGTGCTGGCGCTGGCGCTGCTGACCGGCGGTTTTCATCTCGATGGTCTGGCAGATACCTGCGATGGCGTTTTCTCCGCCCGCCGACGCGAGCGCATGCTGGAGATTATGCGCGATAGCCGGCTCGGCACCCACGGCGGGCTGGCGCTGGTGTTTGTGCTGGTGGCAAAAATCCTCGTGCTCAGCGAGCTACAGCTGCGCGATACGCCGATGATCGCGGCGCTGGCGGCGGCCTGTGCTGCCGGGCGCGGCTGCTCGGTGTTACTGATGTTTGGTCACCGCTACGCCCGCGACGAAGGGCTGGGCAATCTGTTTATTGGCAAAGTGTCCGGCAGAGATACCTTTGTCACCTTAATCATCACCACGCTGTTAGCCGCAGCGTTGCTCGGCGCGCAGGGCGTGCTGGCGCTGCTGGTCACCATGGTGGCGATTTACCTGCTCGGCTGGTTGCTCAAGCGCACCCTCGGCGGGCAGACCGGCGACACCCTCGGCGCGGCGATTGAGCTTGGTGAGGTTATCTTCCTGTTCGCGCTACTCTGATCCCTTAACGAGAGACCTGATGCAGACATTAGCGATGATATTAGCCGCCATTCCGGCTCCCCACGAAGGGGCGATGCGACGCGCGCAGCAGCATTTAAATGGGTTTCTCAAACCGGTGGGTAGCCTCGGGCGGCTCGAATCGCTGGCGGTGTGCCGGATAGCGCCGCAGACGAAATCCTATTTGATTCCTTCGCATCTCTCCGCCGAAAAAGGGGCGTGTATTGCTCTTGCAGCGCTCGGTCTTGAGCCCTATCTCTCGATGGAGATGCGTTTAGGCGAGGGGAGCGGTGCGGCGCTGGCAATGCCGTTAGTGGACGCCGCATGTGCGATTCACAACCAGATGGGCACGCTGGCGGGCAGCAATATTGTGTTGCCGCCCGTGCAGTGAGGGTTGCCGGATGGCGGCTAACGCCTTATCCGGCCTACGCAAACCGAATCCATGCTGTTTGTAGGCCGGATAAGCGCAGCGCCATTCGGCACCAGTAAAAGTGCAACAGACTAATCGCTATACCGTTAGCTGCCATCCGGCAAAACGCCGCTTATTCGGCCTGCTGTATTACCTGCAACAGTGTATCCAGCAAGCCGGGAAAACAGCTATCCAGATCTTCGCGGCGCAGTGAAATCATATTCTCCCGCCCCTGCGGGCGCTGCCACACCACGCCGCTGTCGCGCAGCACGCGCCAGTGATGGGTCATAGTCGATTTCGCCACTTCCTGCGGACGCAGCGTGTTGCAGCTCATTTCACTGCCGTCGGCCAGGCGTTTGATGATGGCCAGGCGCAGGGGGTTGCCGAGCGCAAAAAGCACATTTTCCAGGCGAAACTGCTCACGTTCAGGGTGGTTAGCGATCATACTTTTCCTGTATTAACGATGGGGCTGCGGCTGACTCAGCGGCGCTACTATACGCAAACTGCCTGTTTAACACCACGACCGCTACCCCGGATTCGCCAATCGAAAGAATAGTAAAAATAGTTCGAATATATACGTACAGTTTTACTATGCTAAACGCCGTTAAACCCCTGCGGCTCATTCGGGCCGCCAACTAACAGTCAACAGACTAAGGACGCATCATGCCCCGACCCATTCCTCTCGAACGTTATCGCAACATCGGTATCTCCGCGCATATCGATGCCGGTAAAACCACCACCACCGAGCGCATCCTGTTTTACACCGGGATGAGCCATAAGCTGGGGGAAGTACACGATGGCGCGGCAACCACCGACTGGATGGCGCAGGAGCAGGAGCGCGGCATTACCATTACCTCCGCGGCGGTAAGCTGCTTCTGGCCCGGTATGGATCGCAATTTTGAACCGCACCGTATCAACATTATCGATACCCCAGGGCACGTCGATTTCACCATCGAAGTGGAGCGCTCTATGCGCGTGCTGGATGGCGCGGTCATGGTTTACGACTCGGTGGGCGGCGTGCAGCCGCAGTCAGAAACCGTCTGGCGGCAGGCCAATAAGTATCACGTTCCGCGCCTCGCGTTCGTGAACAAAATGGACCGCCCCGGCGCAGACTTTTTCCGCGTGGTGCAGATGATGATCGACCGTCTGAAAGCCAACCCGGTGCCGATTGTCATCCCGATTGGTGCTGAAGAGCACTTCACGGGCGTGGTCGATCTGATCAAAATGCGCGAGATTAGCTGGGATGATGCCACGCAGGGCATGTCCTTCAGTTATGCGTCGGTGCCTGAAGAGTTACTGGAAACTGCGCAAGAGTGGCGCGAAAAAATGGTCTCTGCGGCAGCGGAAGCGAACGATACATTGATGGATAAATACCTGGAAACCGGCGAGCTGGACGAAGCTGAAATTATTGCCGGTCTGCGCCAGCGCACCATCTCCGGTGAAATCCAGCCGATGCTGTGCGGCAGTGCCTTTAAGAACAAAGGTGTGCAGCGCATGCTCGACGCGGTGGTGGAACTGATGCCCTCGCCGCTGGATATTCCGGCAATTCAGGGCGTGGACGAAAGAGGCCAGCCGGCGGAACGCCATGCGAATGATGACGAGCCCTTCTCGGCGCTCGCCTTCAAACTGATGACCGACCCCTATGTCGGCCAGCTGACGTTTATCCGCGTCTACTCGGGCGTGCTGAAAAAAGGCGATGCGGTCTACAACCCGGTGAAAGGCAAAAAAGAGCGCATTGGACGTATTGTGCAGATGCATGCCAACGATCGTCACGAAGTGGATGAGCTGCGCGCGGGTGATATCGCCGCCTGTGTCGGGTTAAAAGATGTCACCACCGGCGACACGCTCAGCGATCCGGACAAGGTGATTACGCTTGAGCGCATGGAGTTCCCGGAGCCGGTGATCTCGCTCGCCATCGAGCCGAAGACCAAAGCGGATCAGGAGAAGATGGGCATTGCGCTGCAGCGGTTGGCGGCGGAAGATCCGTCATTCCGTCTGCATACGGATGAAGAGTCCGGGCAAACCATCATCTCCGGAATGGGGGAGCTGCATCTGGAGATTATCGTTGACCGCATGAAGCGCGAATTCGGCGTGGAGGCGAATATTGGCCGTCCACAGGTCACGTACCGCGAAACGCTGCGCAAAACTGTTAAAGAGATTGAGGGCAAGTTTGTGCGTCAGTCCGGCGGTAAAGGGCAGTATGGCCATGTGGTGCTGACGCTGGAGCCGCTGGCGGCGGGAAGCGGATTTGTATTTGAAGACGCGACCAAAGGCGGCGTGGTGCCGCGCGAGTATATCCCCTCCGTGGAAAAGGGGCTGCGTGAAGCGATGAACAGCGGCGTGCTGGCGGGCTACCCGGTGGTGGATGTGAAAGCGACGCTGACCTTCGGCTCCTATCACGATGTCGACTCTTCGGAGATGGCTTTCCGCATGGCGGGGATCTTTGGCTTTAAAGAGGGCGCACGCAGAGCAGATCCGGCGATCCTTGAACCGGTGATGCATGTCGAAGTGGAGACGCCGGAGGAGTACGCCGGGAATATTATGGGCGATCTCTCTTCGCGTCGCGGCATGGTGCAGGGGATGGAAGAGCGCTTCGGTAGCCAGATTATCCGCGCCGACGTGCCGCTGGCGGAGATGTTCGGCTATGCCACCACGCTGCGTTCAATGTCGCAGGGGCGTGCGACCTACAGCATGGAGTTCCATCACTATGCGGAAGCGCCGCGCAATGTGGCCGAGGAGATTATCGCCAGCCGCAGTAAAGGATAAGTTTTAACTCGTCACTTCAAACCCCGCTTCGGCGGGGTTTTTTACGCTCAATTGTTGTCCAGCGCTTTTATTCATTGAGCGGCTTCGCAACCTTTTTTCCACTCTGCTGTTTTTCATCGAAAGTGTGGAAGCGCGCTTCCAGGCTGCATCTGCAGAAGATCGACAAAAGGAGTAAATGCAATGAGTAAAACACTCGAGCAATTAATTGCCGAACAGACACCTGAGGTTGTCGCGAAGGCGCAAACCCTGGCGCAGGAGATGTTGCTTAATATTCACCTTGCTGAGCTGCGCGAGCGCGTGCAAAAAACGCAGAACGAAATGGCGCAGGAGTTGGGGCTTAAGCAGCCCACTGTGGCTGTGATGGAGAAGCAGGGGAGAGATATTAAGTTATCGACGCTGAAACGCTACGTCGAGGCGACGGGGAGCAAGCTGCGCATCGATATCGAGTTGCCCGACGGCTCCCATTATGGTTTCGCGCTCTGACGGCAGATCCCTGGAAGCCGACTATCATTAGCAGACATCCGCTTCGCCTGAGGAAAGGTTATGTTGCGTCCTGTCACACTGCTTTGCGCTTCTCTGCTGTTACTCTTGGCCCGGCCTGCGCTGGCGGTTACTTACCCGCTGCCGCCGGAAGGTAGCCGACTGGTAGGTAGCCCGCAAACCATCACCGTGCCGCAGGGCAACACCTTTCCACTGGAAGCCTTTGCCGCAAAATATGGGCAGGGTTTGAGCAATATGTTGGAAGCCAATCCCGACGCTGACCCCTATCTGCCAAAAGCCGGTTCACAACTGGTCATCCCGCAGCAGATCATCCTGCCTGATACCGTGCGAGAAGGCATTGTTGTTAACGTCGCGGAAATGCGGCTCTATTACTACCCAAAAGAGAGCAACACCGTTGAGATCCTGCCGATTGGTATCGGCCAGGCCGGACGCGAAACGCCGCGTAACTGGGTGACTGCCGTTGAGCGCAAACAGGCGGGGCCTACCTGGACACCGACGGCCAACACCCGTAAAGCGTACGCCGATGAGGGCAAAACCCTGCCAGCCTTTGTGCCAGCCGGGCCGGATAACCCGATGGGGCTGTACGCCATCTATATCGGTAAGCTGTATGCCATACATGGCACCAATGCGGATTTCGGCATCGGCCTGCGCGTTAGCCAGGGCTGCATCCGCCTGCGCAATCAGGATATTAAATATCTGTTCGATAACGTGCCGGTCGGCACCCGCGTGCAGATTATCGATGAGCCGGTGAAAGTAAGCCGCGAGCCGGACGGCAGCAGCTGGGTCGAAGTGCACGAGCCGCTGTCGCGCAACCGCGCAGAGTTTGAATCGACAGCAAAAGTGCCTCTGCCCGCCACGCCGGTACTCAACAGAATCGTAAAAGAGGCGGGCGCAGATGCAGGCCAGGTGGCGATGGCGCTGGAGAGACGTTCAGGTATGCCGGTAAAAATCGGCGCGCCAGCTGTGAACAACAGCGAAATGCGAGGTATTGAGCGGATGTAAAAGCGGGCAGCGCAATTGCTCAATTAATTTGAATGTTATTGTTAAATCAATGTTATTTCTTCTTATGGCGTAAAGCGTAGAGTAGGGGGCACTTACGATTTGCTGAACGAAGGACGACGCCATGAAGAAGATCGGCTTTTTATCATTTGGTCACTGGACCCCCTCGCCGCAGTCCGGCACCCGCTCCGGGGCTGACGCGCTGCTGCAATCTATCGATCTGGCGGTCGCCGCAGAAGAGCTGGGTGCAGATGGCGCTTACTTCCGGGTGCACCATTTCGCCCGCCAGCTCGCCTCGCCGTTCCCGCTGCTCGCCGCCGTCGGCGCCAAAACCAGCCGCATTGAGATTGGTACTGGCGTGATCGATATGCGTTATGAAAACCCGCTCTATATGGCGGAGAGCGCCAGCGCGGCGGATTTAATTTCCGGTGGTCGTTTGCAGCTTGGCATCAGCCGTGGTTCGCCGGAGCAGGTGATTGATGGCTGGCGCTATTTCGGCTATCAGCCCGCCGAGGGCGAAAATGAGTCCGATATGGCGCGACGTCACACCGAAGTGCTGCTCGATGCGCTGCGCGGTGAAGGGTTTGCTAAGCCCAACCCGCAACCGATGTTCCCCAATCCGCCGGGTTTGCTGCGCCTCGAGCCTTACGCAGAAGGCTTGCGCGAGCGCATCTGGTGGGGCGCAGGCTCCAATGCCACCGCGGTATGGGCGGCGAAACTGGGGATGAATCTGCAAAGTTCGACGCTGAAAGATGACGAAACGGGCGAGCCGTTCCACATTCAGCAGGCGCAGCAGATCCGCGCTTATCGGGAAGCGTGGAAAGCCGCCGGTCATACGCGCACACCGCGCGTCTCCGTTAGCCGCAGCATCTTTGCCCTGATGAACGATCGCGACCGTGCCTACTTTGGCGGCAGCCGCGACGACGATGACAAAATTGGTTTTCTTGATGAGAAGACGCGGGCGATTTTCGGGCGCAGCTATGCCGCAGAGCCGGACAAATTGATTGAACAACTTAAGCGAGACGAAGCGATTGCCGAAGCCGACACGCTGTTACTGACGGTGCCGAACCAGCTTGGCGTTGACTATAACGCCCACGTTATTGAGTCAATTTTGAAACACGTTGCGCCCGCAATGGGCTGGCGCAGCTAATCAGGACGCTCTGCCGCGCGTGTGCCGGCAGGGCGGTTTTTATCGCGTGACAGAAAGATGTAAAGCGGTAAATGCTTTCCTATTTCATTGATTTAAATATAGATATAACGCCTTCTCGCTCTTCGCTTTTCATGCCAGTTAAAAAGCAGCGTATTACGCGATTAGTCGCCGGTAAGACACCATATTCCTCCCCGCTTCGCTTGAAATGCTTACCACTCAAACTGTTACTCAGGGTTATCTCCCTTGCGATTTTGTGACGGCTGCTACACTTATTGGCGTTATCGGTAACGACATAACGTCATTTCCGCGCGGTGAAACGCTTCGTTTTTTGCAGGCGATTTCGCCCCCACACAAGGAGATAAGGTATGACAGACCGTCCACAAAATCCTCAACACGCGCAACAACAACAGTGGCCCGGCAGTTTTTTAAAGATGGAACCGAAACCCGATCACGGTGAAGCGGATTATCAGGGCTCGGGTCGCCTGAAAGGCAAAACCGCCATTATCACCGGCGGTGACTCTGGTATTGGCCGGGCGGTTGCCATCGCCTATGCCCGCGAGGGCGCAGACGTGGTGATCTCCTATCTTGATGAGCATGATGATGCGAAAGACACCGCACAGTGGGTTGAAAAGGCAGGGCAGAAAGCCGTGCTGATTGCGGGCGATATCACGAATGCGGAACATTGCCGCAATATTGTGGCGCAGACGGTGGAGCATTTCGGCAAGATCGACATTGTGGTGAATAACGCTGCCTACCAGATGACGCGCGAGTCGCTTGATGAGATAAGCGACGACGAATTCGACCGCACCATGAAAACTAATCTCTACGCCATGTTCTATATCTGCAAGGCGGCGGTACCGCATATGCCGGCCGGTGGGTCGATCATCAATACGGCCTCGGTAAATGCCGATCAGCCGAAGCCGAAACTGATTGCTTACTCGGCGACCAAAGCGGCGATTATTAACTTCTCCGGCAGCCTCGCTGCGCTGCTGGCTGAAAAGGGCATTCGTTCTAACGCCGTTGCGCCAGGCCCTATCTGGACGCCGCTTATCCCGGCGACCATGCCACCTGAGCAGGTTGAAAGCTTTGGTAGTGAAGTCCCGCTTGAGCGTATGGGGCAGCCTGCTGAACTCGCCTCATCCTACGTGATGTTAGCCAGCGATGAAGCGAGCTATATCTCTGGTGCGACCATTGCCGTCACTGGTGGCGTTGCAGTTATCTGACAGGCAAGGAGACGTGATGAAGGCTTATCCTCTGGCGCTCAGTGTGCCAGTTGCCACGCATATCTTCGGTGGGCAACGCATTAAGCAGCAGTTGGGCAAAGCGGATCTGCCCGATTCACGCATCGCGGAAACCTGGGAGATCAGCGACGTTGACGGCATGATCGCCTCGGTGGTTAACGGTGAATATGCAGGTTGCAGCCTGCGTGAACTGGTGGAGCGCTATCCCGATGAGATGGTGGCAGCTGGCTGGCGCGGCCCGTATTTTCCGCTGCTGAGCAAGTTCATCGACGGCAGCGGGATGCTGCCGGTGCATCTGCATGCCAACGATAAAGTCGCGCAGGCCCTTGAGCAGCAGCCGAACGGTAAAACCGAAGCCTGGTACATTCTGTGGGCGGCGGAAAACGCGACCTGTCTGCTCGGCGTGCGCGAGGGCGTTGATAATGCGCGCCTGAAAGCGGCGCTGCTGGCTGAGGATTACGATGCGGTGATGCACCGCGTGCCGGTGAAAACGGGTGATACCTTTTACGTGCCCGGCGGCATGCTGCACAGTTTCGGTCCCGATACGCTGATTTATGAAATCGAGCAGACGTCGGATATCCAGCAGCACGCCATGCCGTGGCGCATGGAGGATGGCTCGCGCCTGAGCCTGCAGGAGTGGGAGCGCAATATCGATGCGCTGTTACAGGAGCTGCGCCCGGAACTGCGCTGCCAGCCGCAGCCTGGGCTGGTGCTCGACGCGCCAGATCTGACGCGGCTCTTCTGCTGCGCCGGGCCCTATTTTGCGCTGGAGCGCTGGTCGTTCAGTCAGACGCAACGTTTTCATTTCAACAGCGCGCGTATTCTCACTAACCTTGGTGCGCCGTTAACCGTTGAGGCAAACGGCGTCAGCGTCCCGGTTGGCAGGGCGGCATCGCTGCTGCTGCCCGCGGCACTGGATGAGGTCACTCTGCATGATGCGGGTGATGTGCTAATCGGATATGTGCCGGATCTGATGGCTGATGTGCTGCAACCGCTGCGCGATGCAGGTTACCGCGAAGATCAGATTGCGGCGCTCGGCGATATAGATGGGCATCTGCGTTAACCTGACTGCGCAGAATGCAAAAAGCCCGCTCGGGTTTCCCTGAGCGGGCTTCTTAAATGTGGCTCCTCTGACTGGACTCGAACCAGTGACATACGGATTAACAGTCCGCCGTTCTACCGACTGAACTACAGAGGAATCGTGTGGAGGCTTATCTTAGCGGCGAAAAATCTTTTGTCAAACCCCATTTCAGGGGAGGGGAGTCAACTGCTGATTCCATCAGCGATTTGCATGTATTGACACCAATTTATGCTGAATTGCTTTGCAGGATCACCATTTCTCCCCCATCATTTGAAATGTAATTTCATCTTTTGCGGCAAGGACTATTTTGAACGTCGTCACCCCCCTTCGCCAGGCCGTCATGCGTACCCCCTGGTATAGAAAGCGTAAAAGCTATCGTGTGCTGTTCTGGCGGGAAATCACCCCGCTTGCGGTGCCGATCTTCCTCGAAAACACCTGTGTGCTGATGATGGGCGTGCTCAGCACCTTCCTCGTGAGCTGGCTGGGCAAAGAGGCGATGGCGGGCGTGGGCCTTGCCGATAGCTTTAACATGGTGGTAATGGCCTTTTTTGCCGCTATCGATCTCGGTACCACAGTGGTGGTGGCCTTCAGCCTCGGCAAACTCGACGCCGAGCGGGCGAGGTCAGCAACGCGGCAGTCTCTGATGATCATGACGCTATTCGCCATCGTGCTGGCAGCGGTGATCCACTACTTCGGCCGTGAAATCATTGATGTGATTGCCGGAGCGGCAACCCAGCCGGTGAAAGATCTGGCGCTCACTTACCTTGAGCTAACGGTGCTGAGCTACCCGGCGGCGGCGATTGCGCTGATTGGCAGCGGCGCGCTGCGCGGCGCAGGGAACACCAAAATCCCGCTGCTGATTAATGGCGGCATGAACATTCTCAATATCATCATCAGTAGCGCGCTGATCTACGGTGCTTTTGGCTGGCAGGGAATGGGCTTTGCGGGTGCGGGGCTCGGGTTAACCATTTCGCGTTATATCGGCGCGGTGGCGATTATCTGGGTGCTGATGATTGGCTTTAACCCGTCGCTACGTATCCCGCTCAAAAGCTATTTCGAGAAGCTGAACTTCAATATTATCTGGGAAGTGATGGGCATCGGCATTCCCGCCAGTATCGAATCGGTACTGTTTAACGGCGGTAAACTGTTGACGCAGATGTTCGTCGCCGGCATGGGCACCAATGTGATTGCCGGGAACTTTATCGCTTTCTCCGTGGCGGCGTTGATTAACCTGCCCGGTAATGCGCTCGGCTCAGCCTCGACGATCATTACCGGTAAACGGCTTGGCAAAGGGCAGATAGCCCAGGCCGAACGCCAGCTGCGCCATGTCTTCTGGCTCTCGACGCTGTTACTGACAGCGATTGCCTGGGGAACCGCGCCGTTTGCTGGCTGGTTCGCCGCGTTTTACACCCATGAAGAGGATGTAAAAGAGGTCGTTAAGGTGCTTTTATGGCTTAACGCCGCATTTATGCCAATCTGGGCGGCCTCGTGGGTGTTGCCCGCGGGGCTGAAAGGCGCGCGCGATGCCCGTTTCGCGATGTGGGTGTCGATGCTCGGCATGTGGGGCTGTCGCGTCGTGGCGGGGTATACGCTCGGTATCGTGTTAGGTATGGGCGTGGTCGGCGTCTGGCTGGGGATGTTCCTTGACTGGGCGGTGCGTGGCGCGTTCTTCTACTGGCGAATGGTCAGCGGCCGCTGGCTGTGGAAGTATCCGAAGCCGCAGAAAACGCCGACGGAACGGGCCATTTCTGCGCAAAATGGAGAATAATTCGGCAAACGCGCCAAAATGTGAAATCAGGCTTTGACATAGCGCGGGGGCACCGCTAATATTCGCCCCGTTCACACGATTCCTCTGTAGTTCAGTCGGTAGAACGGCGGACTGTTAATCCGTATGTCACTGGTTCGAGTCCAGTCAGAGGAGCCAAATTTAAGAAGCCTGCTTACGAGCAGGCTTTTTGCTTTTTATATTTCGGTCATCTCGCCGTCTCAGTTTTTGCCCTTCACCAATCACAACCCGCTTTATAGGCTCACTGTCGATATAACCTTTTGTCGCGCTCCGCGCGGGCGAATGGCTTGTGTATTCTCTCAAACGAGCTGTTCACCGCCAGCCGAAACCGGCGGTGAGAGAGGCAGGTTTATCGGAAAGGGGGTTCGTTAAAGGTGCGCAGCTTACGCGAATGGAGACGATCGCCTTCGGCGCGCAGCAGGTCGATGGCGCGAATACCGATTTGCAGATGCTCGGAAATCGCCCCTTCGTAGAAGCGGTTCGCCTGGCCGGGAAGCTTGATCTCACCGTGCAGCGGCTTGTCCGAAACGCAGAGCAGCGTACCGTAAGGCACACGAAAGCGATAACCCTGTGCGGCGATGGTGGCGCTCTCCATATCAATTGCTACCGCGCGGCTCAGATTAAAGCGCAGCGCCGAAGCGGAGTAGCGCAGCTCCCAGTTGCGATCGTCGGTGGTAACCACCGTGCCGGTGCGCAGGCGCTGTTTCACCTCTTCGCCGGGCATCTCGCTCACCTCTTTGGTGGCGTCATACAGCGCGCGCTGCACTTCAGCGATGCTCGGAATCGGGATGTCCGGCGGCAGGACTGCATCAAGAACATGATCATCACGCAGGTAGGCGTGCGCCAGCACATAATCACCAATCTGCTGGCTCTCGCGCAGGCCGCCGCAGTGACCAATCATCAGCCACACATCCGGGCGCAGCACCGCCAGGTGATCGCAGATAGTTTTCGCATTCGACGGGCCAACGCCAATATTGATAAGCGTAATGCCCTGACCGTCTGCCGTGACTAAGTGCCAGGCGGGCATTTGGTGCTTCTTCCACGCCAGATCGGAAATGGCCTGTTCCGGTGCTTCGGTGTCGGCGGTGATCCAGTGGCCGCCCGCGCAGGAGAGGGCGATATAGGGGCTATCGGGATCGAGGATCTGGCTGCAACCCCAGCGCACAAACTCATCCACATAGCGGGTGTAGTTGGTAAACAGCACAAACGGCTGGAAATGTTCGACCTGCGTACCGGTGTAGTGGCGCAGGCGCGCCAGCGAGAAGTCGACGCGGCGGGCGTCGAAGTGCGACAGCGGGTAGAGCTCGGTCGGATGGAATAGGCCATCTGCCGTCTCATCGCCAATCTGCGCCAGCTCAGTGGTCGGGAAAAAGCGTGTCAGGCCAGCACTCATTGAGCGATCCAGCGTCAGCTCTGAACCGTCTATCACATAAGGATAAGGGATCTCGTGGGCCGACAGGCCAACCTCGATCTGCGCGCCATAATCCTGGCACAGCAGCGTGAGCTGCTCGATAAGATAGGCGCGAAACAGCGACGGGCGGGTAATGGTGGTGGAGTAGCGGCCCGCATGGGTAAAGCGTGCATAAGCGCGGGTTTTTGACGGCTTGCTCGCACTGCCGTTCCAGCTCACCGACAACTGCGGGTAGACGAACAGCCCGTTTTCACGCGCTTCAACGTCAGGAAGCTCACCTTTCTCAATATAGACACCAATCGCCTCGCGAAGGGCATTGACGGAGCGGTCATACAGCGCTTCCAGCTGATCCAGCGCCTGTTCCGGGGTCAGATTTGCACCCTCGTTGGTCATTTTTATCTCCTTATCTGCGTTACGGCTCTACCGATAATATGTCACGACTTTGTGAAACGAAAGTTGCCGGACAGTGATTCGGAAGAAACGGGGGGAGAAAAGATCCGGCGTGCCAGCGCACGCCGGAAGCGGGTTATGCGTGGATGTTGACCAGCGTGCGGCCATGAATATTGTTGTTGAGGAATTCGGCGGCGGTGGCAGGGACCTGTTCGAGCGCGATCTCTGTTGCGGCCTGCTGGTAATAGCTCTCCGGCAGCGTGCTCGCCAGCTTCTCCCAGACGGCGCTGCGCTGTTCAGTTGGCACCATCACAGAGTCAACCCCTTGCAGACGCACATTGCGCAGAATAAACGGCATTACGCTGGTCGGCAGATCGAAACCGCCCGCCAGACCGCAGGCCGCCACGCAGCCGCCATAGTTGGTCTGCGCCAGCACTTTTGCCAGCACCTTGCTGCCAACCGTATCGACCGCGCCTGCCCAGAGCTGCTTCTCCAGCGGGCGCGTCTCATCAAACTCACTCCGTGGCAGGATCTCATCGGCGCCAAGCTGGCGCAGAAACGCATGGGTTGATTCGCGACCCGTCACCGCCGCAACGCGGTAGCCCAGCGCTTTCAGCAAGACAACTGCTGTGCTGCCGACGCCACCGCTGGCACCGGTAACCAGCACCGTGCCATCCTGCGGTTTTACGCCCGCCTCTTGCAGGGCGTTAACGCAGAGCATGGCGGTAAAACCGGCGGTGCCGATGATCATCGCATTGCGCGCGCTCAGGCTCTGCGGCAGCGGTACCAGCCAGTCGCCCTTCACGCAGGCCTGGGTTGCCAGGCCGCCCCAGTGGTTTTCCCCCACGCCCCAGCCGGTGAGGATCACTGCCTGGCCTGGCGTGTAGCGCGCATCGCGGCTTTCACTGACGCGACCGGCGAAATCGATGCCCGGCACCATCGGGAACTGACGCACGATTTTGCCTTTGCCGGTGATCGCCAGCGCATCTTTGTAGTTGAGGCAGGACCAGTCGATATCGACTTTTACCTCGCCCTCGGCAAGATCCGGCAGGGCGATCTCTTGCACCGCGGCGAGGGTCTGTTTCTCAGGTTGTTCCAGAACTAATGCTTTCATAACTGCGTTTTCCTCGTCATGAGGGGTGGATTTCGGCGTAATGCCGGCTCTGCAGGTGTTATTTGAATATGTTGGCGGAAGAATGCCCAGAAGTGGTCGAGCGGCTCTGCGCTGCGAAAGAGTTTGGCGCGCATCACCGCGCCCTCCCAGCCGGACCAGAAGAGGCTGGCCAGCGCCCCGGGCGATGCCTGTTGCGGCAGTTCGCCGCAGGCTTGCGCCTCGCGCAGGCACGCTGCCACGCGGCACTCCCAGTCGCTCAGAATGGTTTTTAGCTGCTCTGGAAAGGCATCGGGTAACAGCGGCGACTCTTGCAACAGGTTGCCGACAAGGCATCCGCGGCGGAAATCATACTTCGCCATTCCTTCACCAGCGTGATGGACAAAGGCGTCCAGCCGTTGAAGAGGCGTATGTGACGTATTAAGCAGAAACGTGTCGAGTTTGTGGGCGAAGAAGGCCCCGTAGGCCTCAAGCACCGCCATACCAAACGCCTCTTTGCTCTTAAAGCAGTGGTAAAACGATCCCTTAGGTACGGCGATATTTTTGATTACCGCATCGATCCCGGCGGCGAGATAGCCGGTTTCTGTCAGCACCTCCAGACCCGAGCGGATCAGCGCCTGGCGAGTGTCGGTAAAGTCGCGTGCCTTTTGCGGCGGGCGGCCACGACGCGGCTTTTGCGTCAATGTATTATCGCCATCCATAATTTAGACCGATTGGTTTTAATTGGCTTAAGCCTACGCCGGACGGGGAGAAGAGGCAAGGGATGAGGGGAGAGAAAAATGCCCGCACAAGGCGGGCAAATCCGTCAGGCAGTCGTATTAATGGTACGACCGATAGCCGGATTAGAAGGCAACTGCGGGATCTGTTTGATCAGATCCGTTGCAATAGTTTGTTGCGTATCCAGCGCCTTTTTCAGCACCAGGGTGTTCACCTGGTTATCGAGCTGATAAGAATCAAGGCTGCTGGCTAATGATGCGATCTGAATTGGATCCATGTCGATCATCCTTTTGTTGTCGAGCAACATCGCTCAGCACGGCGAAATAAACGCCGCACTGAGTTATCGGCAAAGTGGCGCAAAACTTTACCCTAAGCCTGCCCGCTACACAGCTTTCGCTGCGGCAGCCCACTGTGCAGGAAAATCTACTGAGCGCAGCCCCGGCTCAACTGCGACCCGCTCTACCGAGACGAGGGCATTGATAATAAAGGGATCGCGCTGGAGATAAGCCTCAATCTGTTTCTCATCCTGCGCCTGCATAAGGATAAAGCCGCCGGCGTTGTCGCTTAGCGGGCCGGCGACAATCACCATCCCTTGCTGAAGCCCTTCCACCAGCCATGTTTTATGCCCCTCGCGCCACAGCTCCAGCCGCTCAGGCGAGGTTATCCAGCGTAATGTCACTGCGTATAACATTTTCGGCTCCTTACAGGTTAATGACATCTGCCACTGAGGCGATAGCGCGCTGAATTTCACGCTCTTTCACTGCATCTCCTTTCGAGATCCCCTCCGCCCGCACAAACGCGACGTTGGTGATGCCGAGGAAACCAAAAAAGGCGTTGAGGTAGCGCTCCTGAAAATCCATCTCCGCCAGTGGCGTATCGTGGTAAAAGCCGCCGCGCGAAGAGGCGATAATCACCCGTTTATCACCGGCGAGCCCGACCGGGCCCTGCGCGGTGTAGCTGAAGGTTTTGCCCGGCTGGGCAAGGCGATCCAGCCACGCTTTCAACTGGCTCGGAATGGAGAAGTTGTACATCGGCGCGCCGATAACAATCAGGTCGCTTGCCAGAAACTCTGCGACCAACGCCTCGGAGAGACGGTGCTCGACGGCGACATCGGCCGAGAGATCGCGCTCTGCCACCGGCCGGAAGCCTGCGGCGATGGGCGCGGTGAGATGGCTTATCTCGTCGTCAACAACATCACGATAAACCACCTCGTCATAGCGTCCGCTTTGCATCAGCCGGTCGACAATCTCCCGGGAGAGCAGGCGCGAGACGGAGTGCGCGTGATTAAAGCTCGAATCAATGTGCAGGATGTTCATACCAATAGCCTCTGGTTCAGGGAAGAGAGCGGGCAGCCCGATCGATAAACTCAGCCACGCGATCGGCATGAGAGATCATCGACAGATGGCTGGAGTAGAGTGAAACGCGCGTCGCGCCGATCGCTTTTGCCAGTGCGTTTTGCACCGTTGGGTTGAGGGCGGCGTCATTTTCGGTCACCAGATACCATGACGGTTTATCGTGCCAGGCAGCATGGGTGAGGGTGTCGGTAAAGGCACGTGCGGCAATTGGTTGCTGTGCGGCGGCAAGCAGTTGCGCCCGCTGGCGGGAGAGGTCGTTTGCCATCACCTGATGAAACAGTGCCGGGTCGTCGAGCCAGATCAGCCCATGCTCGTCGGCAGATAAGCCCGTCATCGGCGCGTGTAAACGCGTCAGCAAGTCCGCGACAGACTCGTGGCTGTCCGGCACTAGTGCCGAGAGGTAGACCAGCCCTTTGACACGCGGATCGTTACCCGCTTCGCTAATCACCGCGCCCGCCCACGAGTGGCCGACCAGCAAAACATCACCATGCTGGCGGGCAATAACTGCGCGCGTGGCGTTAACATCATCCTTTAGCGAGGTAAGAGGGTTTTGCACCGCCGTCACGTGATAGCCCATCGCCTGTAGCCGCGCCATCACTGCCGACCAACTGGAGCCGTCCGTAAACGCGCCGTGTACCAGAACAATATCAGGCATAGTCTGTTCCTTTGCCTGGGCGGCAAAAATGGTCATCACTAGCAGGAGAAAAACCCGCGTGGTTAACAGCATGAAGTTGCGCCACATGGCCAGCCCTTAATCAGTGGAGGAGAAGTTGGGAAGAGTGTGAAAGAATCTGCGGCGGGCGAGTAGTGTCTTATTTGACATCTATAATGCAAAATCGGACAGAGTGATGAGGTAACGTATGCGCGTTGCGCTTCTGGCATTACCCGGCAGTATGCGTTCAGCACTGGCGGGGTTAACGGATATGTTCTGGCTGGCAAATCAGGTTATCGGGCAAAATCAGCACGCCACCGCGCCTTTTGAAACGCAGATCGTAACAGCCACAGGCAAAGCCGTACCGGATGCGCAGGGGCGAATGATTGAGAGCGATGGTGGGTTTGACGAGCGCCCGGATCTGATTATTGCCAGCGGCATGAAGCTGAATGAGGATAAGCACCCCATTGATGCAGAAGCGGTTGCGCAGGCCGCGCAGTGGGTTAAAGGCTGCCATGCCAAGGGAAGTGTGGTGGCGGGGGCCTGTGCGGGCGGCTTTGTGCTTGGCGAGGCGGGGTTATTGACCGACAGGATCTGCACCACCACCTGGTGGCTGTTTCATACGTTTCGCGAACGCTACCCGCGGGCAAAACCGGTGTGGGGAAAAGCGCTGGCTGAAGATCGCAATGTCATCACCACCGGCGGGCCACTGTCGTGGGTGGATTTAACGCTGCATATTGTCGCTAACCACGCCGGAAAAGAGATTGCCCGCCTGATGGCGGATATGGCCGTTGCCGACAGCCAGCCACTCTCCCAGCAGCTCTATGCGCCTAAAGGCTTTCTCAACTCCGTCGACCCGTTATTAACCAAAGCCGAAAATCTGGTGCGCTACCAGAACCCGGCGATCACCGTTGAGCAACTTGCCGCCGCGCTCAATATGACGCCGCGTACGCTGCACCGGAAAATGCGCGATCTGCTGCAGGAGAGCCCGAAAAGTTTCATCACCCGTGTGCGCATTGAGAGCGCGATTACGCTGCTTGAGGTGCCCGGCAATAGCGTCAGCCAGGTGGCCTTTGCCTGCGGATATCAGGATGAGACGGTTTTCAGACGGGCGTTCAGCGCCGTGACCGGTATGTCACCTGCGCGCTATAAAGCGTGGAGCAGAAGCCGACAGAACCTGCCGATGGAGCAGGGCGGCTGATGCAGAAAAGCAAAAAGCCCGCTTAAAAGCGGGCTTTTCTAAATCTGGCTCCTCTGACTGGGATCGCCTTTGCCAGCAACTGGCTAATAAGTAAGCTAAACCTGAATCTTCATCCTGTCAAGACCACCAAAATGACCACCATTAGTTGTGGATTATATCAATCTGGTTATAAGCATTCAATATCCCCTAATTGTGTCGCTGGGAAGCCTACTTGTGCGGTCGTAGCTGCTATAAAAATAGTGCTGACTAAGGCCCAAATGACTCGTTAGCAAAAAGCGGTTTGTTCGCTTTTTGCTCGTAGAGGATTTGTTGCCTGGCTTGCCCACTGCGAGTCAAAACGGCTGGTATTGTAACCGATACATCATGACCGTTCAGAAAAATCGGTGGTCATGACAAGCCTAACTAAAAGCAGCTCTTAACTGAGTGCTTACATTGCAAAATCACAGCGTATGAGTAGAACGTCAATAGGTTGCGAAAGTAGTGTATACAATGATAGAGCAAGTTATAACATAATAAAATTAGTTAACTATATGATATGAAAGGATTTTATTGTATTTAAAATGTATTATTAGTCGTTTCATAGCATTTCGACGTCAATTGCTGAGTCAGGAAAAAAAGATCACGTCTATGAGATTATTCACATTCTGACACATAAAATTGTGTGATATTATTAGCCAAAATTTAATCATCTCAAGAGTAGTAGAACTTGAAAACGTTAGATGGCGTCCAAATTTTGCTCAAAAGTGGCTATGGTTTATGTCACATATCGAATTTTTCTGATGAGCTCAAGCAAGCACTTAAGAATCATCTTACACGGATTTGCCATGGAGAAACTCACTCTAGGAGCGGATATGCAATGTATCGGTATAAACCAACAGTTGAAGCTTTTTTAGAGAGGTATGAAAAAAAACCTGCAAAAACTCAAAAGGGAATGATTGGTGAATTTCTTTCACATATCATTATCAATGAGCTTTTAGATAATTTCGAAACCGCTTCGCCTTTTTTTAATCTTGAAGAGAAAAGTATTAAGAAAGGATTTGATTTGCTTTTATATTCAACATCAGATCATAAAGTCTGGATTACTGAAGTTAAATCTGGTGAGTTACGGAAAGGGAAGGATGTTAATGAGACTTCTCAACTTCTTTTGAGTACAGCGTATAACGATCTAAAAACTAGATTAAATGAAAATGAAATCAATCATTGGGCTAATGCGATGAATGCGGCTAGCATTGCTATTTCTCAGCATAGAAATTATAAGGATGTAGTACTAGATCTTCTTGCCATTGAAGGTGAAAAAACATCTGAAAAGAAATCAACTAGCACTGATAATTATGTATTTTTTATTTCTAGTTTATTCCACGACATAAAATTTAAAACTATCGAAAAAACTGTTATGGATTTTCAAAAAAGTATGGTCGAAAAAGCTGAATTTGCAGATGTTTTTTGTTTTTCTATTCAAAAAAGTACTTTAAATAAGGTTGTCGATTTCTTGATTGAGGAAAGTAAAAAGTGAACAAAAAAAAACCTCAGCCTCTAACTTTACTTCAATTAAAGAAAACAGGAATTTATAACTATTATTCCAAGTTGTTTCTCAGAAAAGAATTAACTATGAGAGAGATACAAACATTACTGTCATTGACGATTGTTTTTGTAAATCAGGAGGATATTCACATAAGAAGGTTTGGTTATAGGATAGCTTTGCTTTATGCCAATAAGACAAAGGATTATATTCCGTTATATGAGATTGCCATTAACCAAGGCCTAATTCCTGTAGCTAAACATCTTAGTGATGATTATTTAACATCTGATAACGATACATTCATTAAAACTTTATCTGATAGTTTCGCTGATAACTTTTTTGAGAATGGAATCACATTGACTCAACAGCAAAGTGATATGAACTTTTTCCTTCAAGAAAGTCCAGATAATAATGTTGCTATTGTAGCGCCTACATCGTATGGGAAATCTAATATTCTTATTGAAGAAATAAAGAAAACCCTTGGTGGAAATAGATGTGTTATCGTACCGTCTAAAGCATTAATCTCACAAACAAAAAATAACATTATAAAATCATATAATACAAAAGTGAAAGTAATAACTCATCCTGAGATGTACAAAAAAGGAGAGGATAATATTTTTGTTTTAACTCAGGAGCGAGCTTCTAAGTTATTATCAAAAAATAAAGATTTTTACTTCGATCTTCTATTAATAGATGAAGCTCATAATCTTCTGGAAAATACAAATAGAAGTAAATTATTAGCTAATGTAATCTGCCGAGCAATTTTTCGTAAAAAAAATCTTAAAATTAAATATTTCACGCCGTTTTTGAATGATGCTAATAATCTTGCATTAAAAAAGATAGACCAAAAAATTGCAGACTATAAAGTAAATGAATATGTTAAAAGTGAGATTATCTATCTTTATGATTACAGAACTCAACATGAAAATTTTCAACGATATGATCAATTCTTAGATAAGTGGAGCAGCATAAAGAAAACTTCAGATAATCATATTGAGCTCATTAAAAATAAGTCGTTAGATAAAAACATTATATACTTTAATAGCCCCAAAAAATTAGAAAATTTTTCTAGAGAACTTTCTCAATCCCTTCAGGATATTACCTGTGCTGTTGTAGATAAAGCTTGTATGGAGTTATCAGAAAACATTGATGAAAACTACCTTATTATAAAATGTCTGAAAAAGGGGATTGTGTATCATCACGGATCAATGACAGATAATGTGCGGCTATATATTGAAACGATATTTAAAAAATCTCGGTATGTTAAATATCTTGTAACTAACTCAACTCTTCTTGAAGGCGTTAATTTACCAGTAGAAAGGTTATTTATTTTAGAAAATAAAAAAGGCCGGACCTCATTAAACCATTCCCAATTCAATAATCTTGCGGGCAGAATCAACCGATTTGGTGATATTTTTAATAATGATAAGCCAATCCAAATTAAAAAACTATTGCCAGCCATATTTATAATCGGAACTGAACAATATACTGGGAAAAAAACGAATTTAGCTGATTTTATTAAAAAGGTTTCTAAAGTTGATAGCAAAAGATTTGATCAGGTAAATAATGTTTTATTAAATGAAACCACAATAAATGAATATAATATAGATGAATTTAACAGATCTATTGATGATTTAGAAAATCTCGAGCAAGGAATAGTTCCGGATTATAAAGGTAAATATGTGGAAACGGAAATTGGGAAAATATTATACGAAAATAATATATCTGAACTAAATATACATGATTGTGAACATATTATTCAGGAAGAGATTGATCATTACCGTCAGAATCAGGATTTAATATCTGATGAGGAATCATTAATATCTTTGATTTCATCATTATTCATTAACAAGATAATTGATGATGGAAAATACAATGACTTAACCAGGTTGAAAAATTTGGATGCACAAAAATTTTACGCGATGTTTTTAACTTGGAAGGTAAAAAACACACCTTTCAAATTAATTATTAGAAACTTTTTAAGTTATTGGAATAGTATTCCAAAAGATACGCAGAAAGAATTCGTATTTGTTGGAAAATGGGGTGATGAAACATACGGGAATGGATATCGTGAACACTGGGTTAACATTAATAAAAAAACAAATGCTGAAAAAATAAATCTAGCTATAGTGAGAATTAAAGAAGAAGATGATTTTTTAGATTATCAAATATTTAAATTTATTGAGGTGATTAATGAGGTTGGTCTTATTGAGGAAACCTTTTATCTCAAGATAAAGTATGGCACTAAAGATAAAAGAATAATTTCATTAATAAATGATGGGTTTAGCCGAGGCTTATCTGATCTACTTGTTAATAAATATGACAGGCATCTAATCATATCTAAAAATGGCGACGTCACTATCGATAAAGAAATGATGAAAGCAATGGTGAAAAATAAAGAGAGTGAAATGTTGTTGCTAGAGGCGAAGTTAAATATTGGAAATTAAAAATTATGATTTTTGGATGTCGTTTTAAAAATCTTCCCAGTACTCAAAGAATAAAAAAACTGGGAATAGTATCCGAAGAGATGGTTAATTAGATTGTATTCTTTATAATAATGGTGGTACTGAAAGTGTTGTGGAATATATAACTCTGGAGGCTGAAAGTAGAAGATTTAATTGCATTAATTCATGAGGGACGGCTATTTATTCCGCGCTTTCTGAAAGTGAATGGTTCTGTAATGGTGGTTTTAGATATTAATTATTCGATAGCTTTGATTTTTCATTTGAAAATTTTTTAATTATAAGCTTAAGGTTAATTTTACGTCGTAATGTAGTTTGTAGTCAAAGGAATTATAATGGAAATGATCCAGTACAAAAACTACTGCTGAGTAGCGAGGGGCTACATATTAGCATTTGGATTTTTTACTCCCGCCGGATTTCTGTCGGTCTTTTCGTGAATTTTGTTTCCATAAAGACCTCTCCGTGCAAGGGCAAAGTACACGTATTCTTTACATTTACGAGACACTACGTATCCGTGAAAAATGACTGTCAGGTGACCTGAAAAGAAATATTATGCTACTGATAAAATAGCTAGATGAAGACCTCTGATTTTACAGTGTACTTATTTTTGGCTAGGGTAAAAAATGGAAATCTCAAAAACGGCATGGAGATAAAATGGATATTCTTACAGTAGGGTCCCAAATCAGCATTAAAAGAGCTTCTTGATGACAACACCATTGTCTGAAACTTATATGCAGGTGTTCCAACATTTATTAACATGCTATAATAAGGTATGTTACATGTTAATCTACTCGAGAAAGATAGAAATTTGTTATCATAATACTATACTACCCCTTCAAAAATAGATATTTAAAATCAATGGATTATATAATGGGTCGCTAATGAACATAACAAAAATTGCAGAGTTTTCCTATGATTTACATAGCGCTTTAGGTGAGTATGAAACACCTGAATTTGATTATCTAAAGAAACTTGGAATGGCAGCAACTCTCGCGGTTCATATTAGAGGGCTTGGCACTATACCATACGATGTTTTAAAGCAGGTTTCGTACCATTATTTTAAAATTCCATCAATGGCTTTGGATCAAGTTTTAAAAATTCTAGATGATCTTGAGTTCATTGAGCTTATAGGTACACGTTCCAAAACAACTGCTGTAATTCCTAAGATTCCACATTTTAAAAGTGTTTATGATGTGATTGGTAATTATGCAGAGGAAAGTGACCTGAGCGAGACAGAATCTGTAATGCTCGCAATTCTGAGTGAGGTTTATAATAAACCTGAGAATAAACAGAAGCTTATAAATACGCTGGGCGCCGATAGTAATACATTCGATATGTGTATGAGGTATAGTGAGGAAGGGGGCTTGCTACGAACTCACAAAGCAAGAGGTAAAGATATTATCCTTAGTCCGTACTATTTTGCAGATAACCTTGATGGATTAGCTGATTTAACAGCGAAATCCGGCTCTTCGAATATAAGCCGCGTTTTGAATAAACTAAAAGCTAACCAAGGATGGCCTCTTTCAATGGTTGTCAATAACCAGGAAATTGGAGGGAATAAGATGGATCCCGTTGAACTTTCTCTTGTACAGGTAATGGCTTCTGAAGGTATATTAAAACCTCCGTCCATACGATTTGGTAATGGGGTGTTAGAGCAATTTGTTTTTACTCCAAATCCTGGGGCTATGCGCTTAAACTCGGCTAATAGAGAGATATATGAACGTGCAATGGCTTTAGTATCTTGTGTACGGAAAGGACAACTTATGCCCGCTCAGTATAGAATAAGATATCCTTTGGCAATTTTACGGGCTCTTCGGGATAAGGGATATCTTAATAGTAATTCTGAGGCAAGCGATCAATATAAAAATCTCGTTTTTATGAAGGTTGCATATCTCAAACCCATATCTGGGGACAGATGCGAATTAGTATTGATAAAAACCGAAGAGAATTTTAATGCTTTAGATATAGCAATTAAGCTACTGTCTACTGGAGAATTGGCTAATTTGGAAGTCAACGTTGAGGCGAGACTATCTTTTTCTAGAGATGAATCTTACATTCAGTCTATTATCTCATCTTCAGATATGAGAAAAAGAAAGCAAGTTCAAATAGTGGCTGAAGCTAAACATGAAATGGATCAGTTACTACTAAATTTGAATATTTAAGGGTTATTTATGGCTGCTTTGGATAAAGATACATCTCAAAAAGAGAAAGCTATACGTTATTGCATATCGAACGGAATTCTTCCTTATCTTGAGGTTGTTGTTAATAACGTCAGAGAGATTTCAGACATTCGTACAGTAATTACTGATCTTGACGTTTTAGGATTGGAGGTTTCTAGGCGGGGGGGAATCCAAAAAACCCTGTTTGATTGTAAAACCGTTGGTAAGATGAGTGCAATTAACAGAGCGTTCTGGGCCGCTGGTGTAATGGCATATATTGGTTGCAACGAGTCGTATGTCATTTTAGCAAAGAAAGCAACTGAAGCGCATCGTGTTAGTGCAAAGACATTAAATGTCCATCTTTTTCAGGAAAGTGATTTTGAAAAATATGCTGAATCTGCAAATATAAATTATTTGGATAGGAAAAATTACTCCACACATATTTCATCTTGGCATTCCTATTATTTGATTTTTGAAAAAAATGATCATCTTAAAAGTTTAGGAGAGTACGTTAATACTCGCATTCCACTCGAAGTTGATTTTGCAAAATCTCTTAGAGAGTTATTGGGTATTGTTAGGCTAAATAAAGGAGAGCTGAATCCTGAGAAAGATGAACACATGTCGGTTTACAGCTCTATCGTTCTAAGTTTTTTATTAGTTATGATTCCAATTACTTCTCAATTAGCTGATGTTTTTGATGTTCAAATGAATCAGTCTGAGTATGAGAAAGTTTTGCGCTATTATGTTTGGGGCGGCCGTGATAGTTATATTCAGCGCAGAGACCTTAAAAATGCAGTTCAGGAAGTTTCTGGAGGAAAAAAAGGGGAGCTTGAGTTACCAGGTTGGGAAAGATTTGTTGATGTTTCCAGAAGCTTGTTAGAGGCACCTGTAGACATAAAAGAGGCACTAATACCATGCCGAGAGCTTTCATTAAGATATGTGTCTGAGAGTGACGGATATAAAGATTTTCAGCTATCCATCTTATTGAGAAGATCAAATAGGATTGTTCAATTTATGATAGCAGCGTCAGGATATTTATACTCATCTGCCGGTTTACCCAAAGACTTTCATGATAAATTTAAACAGGATGTATCCTTACTTTTGGACTTAAAAACCCCCAACACTCTTTAACGTAACGTATTGGGAGGGATTCACCTCCCATTATCGCTATCTAATTTTTTCAAAATACCCTTGAGTTGGGTAACATTATGCGCAATAGTCTTAGACTACTTAACAAATACCTCAACAATTTGCCCATATATTCATTTCTCGTTGCGTAACGTTGCCCCCACATACTATGAGCCCAATGATCGCATCTTTGGGGAGGTTGGGGATTACAGCGACAGCTGCGGGAATAAGCGTCCCGGCTGCTGGCTCAACCCACTGCCTGGCTTGCTCGCCGAATGAAATCATGCCTTGTATGGCGTCGCTATCCGATACGGTGATGACCTTTTCAATGTAGCGCTGCGCGTGTTCAAGCATAAGGCGGTCAATCACAGGGACGCCAAGGGTTGAAATGGAAGAAGTGATATCCACGTTGACGGGGTTTCCTGCCCTCAATGCTTGGTACATCGAACTGGCTCCCTCCGTTTCCACTCCCCATATCCGGATGTCTGGGTTACGGGATTTGAGTACCGTCGCAATGCCTGCCAGCATTGCACCGTCACCCACCGCAACAAATAAATCGGTCAGTGTAGGGCAATCTTCCATCAGTTCGAGTGCAAGGGTTCCGTATCCTTCCGCAACCAGTGTATCGATACAGTCATCAATTATGTGGTATCCCTGCTCTGCAAGCGTCCTTGCCCGTTCAAACGCGGAGCTGACATCTTTTTCAAGAATAACAGTGCTGCCGGAATGGCGTATTTTTTCAATGGATGAGGCCGGGGCGTTTTCTGGCATAATCACGGTCACGTTTATATCAAACGCTTTGGCCGCTTCTGCCACTGCGATACCAAAGTTACCGCGACTGACGGCAGCGAAACGGTAATCTCTCAGATTACCGGAAAAAGCGGAAAGCAGGTTCAGTACTCCCCTGGCTTTAAAAGAGCCACCCGTCTGCAAATTCTCCAGTTTGAGAAACACCTTTCTTCCCAGCATATCCGACAATCCCGGAGACAAAACCGTGGGGGTCCGAATGACCGATTTTTTAATCCTTTCAGCAGCGGTGATAATCGAAGACAGAGTAATGTAAGTGCTCATCAGTATGTCTCTTATTGAAAGCGAACGGGTAAAAAGACCATAAGAAAATGAGGAGGACAATGTCCCCCTGCATGCCATACGTGATAGTAGACTTTTTCTGTTTACGCCCCAAATGCTAACCGATTCGGATGACGATTTTCCCGAATGGTCCTTCTTCCAGATGTGTGAAGGCTGCCTGCGCGTCAGCGAAATTGTATATTTTATCAATCACGGGTTTAATCTGATGGCGGTCAACAGTCTGACATAAATCTTCAAGAGCCCGACGGTGGCCCACGGTAATCCCCTGAATAACTGCTCTTTTAAGCATCAGGGGGAAGGCAGGAAGAATCATCTCATTGCCTTTAAGGAAACCAATCTGAGCAATCCTGCCTCCCGGCGCAAGGGCATCCGCAGACTGGCGCAAATTATCCCCGCCGATAAGCTCCAGAATATGGTCAAATCCACATCCCCCGGTTAGTTCAGCAACCCGCAATGACCATTCCGGTGTCAGACTGGTGTTGATTAAACCTGATGCCCCAAGCGCCTTTGCACGCTGTAGCTTTTCTTCACTCTGGGAGAGAACGGTCACTTCCGCGCCCAGAGCCCGCGCCAGCTGGAGCCCTGCCAGTGCCACACCGCCGGTTCCCTGGACCAGCACCCGCTGCCCCTTTCTGAGATTTCCTGTTTCCACCAGCGCGAACCAGGCTGTCAGGGCCGCAACCGGCAGAGTGGAAACCTCCTCGTCACTCAGCGAGTCAGGAGAGGCGACAGCCACATCTTCGTGGAGTATGACATATTCAGCCAGCATTCCGGGCAGCGGACCGCCCAGTGAGCGGCCATGATGGACCATATCTTCCGGCGCATCGCCATCCAGCCACTGCGTCCAGAAATTTCCAGTGACCCGGTTTCCTGTAGTGAAACGGGACACACCCGGCCCCGTTGCGACAATAACACCCGCCATATCCGAAACGGGCGTGAAAGGCATTTCCGGGAGGTCAGGCAGCAGTTTCCCCTCCAGCACCAGTTTATCTCTGTAGTTAAGGGAGACCGCAGAGACTTTAACCAGCAACTCGTTATGTCCTGGTTCCGGCAAAGGTACTTCTGCCAGGTGGAGGTTTTCAGTGCCGAAAGACGACAACTGCCAGCGTTTCATCATTTGAGCCATAGTGATTTCTCCTGTAAGTCGGAAAAATCATCTTATTGACAACAATACGGCGTGTATCGCGATATAAAGGAAATACATTTCCTCCCTGATGGAGACAATTGAATGGCATTTATCCTGCATTCTCAGTTACTCAGCATGGCCGCTTTTGTGCATACCGTGGAGACAGGCAGCTTTACAGCCGCCGCCGTCCGGATGGGCGTATCAAAATCGGCTACCGGCAAACATGTCGCCCGCCTTGAACAACGGCTCGGTGTTAAACTGCTGAACCGTACCACCCGAAGCATCAACCTGACCGAAGAGGGAGAACTGTATTACCGGAGCTGCCTCAACGTTTTGGATGAGCTTGATGAAGCAGAATCTCTTCTGGCGTCCCGCAAAAAGGTGGTTTCAGGTACGCTGCGCATCAGCCTCCCCGTATCATATGGCAGGATTTGCGTCATGCCTGTCCTTGCAACGCTGTGTACTGAGTATCCGGAGCTCAGACTGGATATCACTTTCACCGATCGCCGGGTAGATCTTATCGAGGAAAATATCGATCTTGCTGTACGGCTCGGTGATACAGGAAACTCTGCCAGTCTTTCCGGGCGAAAAATCGCCACTCAGCGTTCTGTCATTTGCGCTTCTCCTGCATACATTAGTCGTCACGGCCTGCCTGGCAGCGCAGAAGAACTGCTTTTACATGCCTGCCTGGGCTTTTCCAGGGATGGCAAAGTATTACCCTGGAAAGTGCTGGATGAAAATGGCCGTCTAACCCTGATTGAACCCACTATTCGCCACATTGTCAGCCACGGTGAAGCTCTGCGGGATGCGGCTGTCAGTGGTATGGGGATTGCCTTCCTGTCAACATGGCTGGCCGGAGACGAAATCGCTAAAGGGCAACTGAGGATTATACCTGTTACGACCCCCGAGTATGATGCCCCGGTTACGGCGCTGTGGCCTGTTTCAAGAAATCTCTCACCCCGGATCCGGGCGGTGGTGGACAGACTGTACGCTGCGTTCAATGAGGAGACTGCCCGGACCCGGTAGTGATGAATGCCGGAACGAGACAATTTAAGAACAAACCGCCCCCGGTTAGCAGGATCGTCTCGCCCGGCAGAAAAGCATGCTAACACCTACATAAAGTTCCTGTCAGTGCCGGTCTCAGACTCAACACCACAAATCTACTTTTCACCACTGCGGAGTAAGGGGCGCTAGGCCCGGCTATGCAGGGGCAGTTTTTTCTCCTGTGCGCTTTTCGTTCCTCTATCGGCTTCCGGTTAATCGTTTCCCAACACAACCCGTCCCGCAAGGATAAATGGCACGCATGCTGCGTCCTTGCGTGCCGGAACGATGTCGGGAAAGCGAACCGTCAGGCGATACGAAGACGAAAATCACACACTGACGGAGAAAAACCATGACGATATCCCTGCATACCACCCGGACAAGCGCCCCTAACACCGCAGCGGCGACCAGCGTATCCCCGCTGGAGCAGTCAGGCTCCTCAAAAACGAAATTTTCTAAAACCAGAACCGACATTTATCAGACCGTTACTGAGAACATCATTGTAGCACTTGAAGCCGGTGTAAAACCGTGGTCCTGTCCGTGGAAGCGTGTATCCGGCATGTCTGGACTGCCATCTAATTACGCCACTGGCACGGCTTACAGCGGCATTAATATTATGCTGTTGTGGTGCAGCGCATCAAAACAGGGTTTTAGCGATTCACGCTGGATGACTTACAAACAGGCACAGGCTGCAAGTGGGCAGGTTCGCAAGGGGGAACATGGCACTACAGCCATTTTCTATACGACCCTCGAAAAGGAAAACGATGCCGGAGACGTTGAACATATCCCGATGCTGAAAACCTTTACCGTGTTTAACGTTCAGCAAATCGACGGTTTGCCTCTGACAACTGAAACGGGCAGTCCGGAAGCAACCTTTGGCCCGGTGCCGCAGGCTGAGAACCTGTTACGGAAGAGTGGCGCAAACATCATCGAGAAAGGACAAAACGCCTTTTTCAGCCCTTCAACTGATGAAGTCTGGCTACCGGAGCGCCATCTGTTTTCGGATGCTGCTAACTTTTACGCTACAGGCCTGCATGAGCTGGTTCACTGGAGTGGGGGCAAAAAACATCTGAACCGTAAAATGAAAGGGAAGTTTGGCAGTGCGGATTATGCAGAGGAAGAACTTGTCGCGGAACTGGGAAGTGCCTTTCTGATGGCGGATTTGGGAATTGAGGGAGAGGTACAACATGAAAGCTATATTGCTTCCTGGCTGAAAGCGCTGAAAAACGACAAGCGCTATATTTTCAAAGCGGCCAGCGCAGCCTCTAAAGCACATCGTTACCTGATGGATAAACTCTGAGACCGGGATCAGACAACCGCAATGGAATGCGGTTACATGAGTTTTAACGGGCAACGCTGCAAGGCGCTGACTGAGGCGGAACGCAGCACAGCGAGTACCGAACAGTCTGCGCCTCGCAGTGGAATAAAAATCGTCCGCCTGGCGGTAAGCCGCCAGGCCGATGAGGCCATCACGATGGCCTGAGTAAAAGCTTACGTATAGCTGCCTAATGACAGGTGTTTCAGTTCATCAAAGGTATAAATGCGAAACACCCGACGGTGGCGTTCTTCAAGTGGGACGTGCTGATGGTTGATGATGACATGCCTGATGCTGTCAAACAGCAGTTCAAGCGCACGCTTCTTATGTAGATCGGGCACAACATAAAAAACGTAAATCCACTGCTTGCAGGTACGGGCCAGTAAGTGGCTGGCAATTATCGACTGGTAGCGGGCTCGGGTTTTCAGTCTGCGCTCGGTTTCAATGGCAATAACGTTACCGTCGGGCAGCGTCAGTAATCCGTCCGGGCGATGTTTTACCTGACACTGGCTGACAAAGGTGGCCCGGTCGCCGTTAATCCATCCCGAAGCGCCTTTTTTCTCCAGAATAATCCTGGCGGCCTGATTATCAAGGTGGTGCTCCAGCGTCCAGCCGGTGATTTTTGATGGTTCAAATCGAGCAGGAAAGATTTTATCATTCGGGGTTAGCACCATGGCCAGCCCGTCGCTGGTGATCCCCCATAATGAAATCTTCATTGTTCGTGATTCAAGCGCATGCTTCTGTATTAACCCCATTCGCTCTGTTTTTGCCAGCAGCGAATAAAGCGACTTATGATCCCGGAAACCAAATAGCAGCATCAGCGTTTTAAAATCGCTGTAGGTTTCTTCTTTCAGGAAGTTCAGCAGTTGTTTTATTTTTTCTCTGTTGCGTGTCTGGCGCTCTTTATATGTCGAAATCAGCATAAGCGCTCCTTAAAAATCCAGCGGGGACAGGTGTTCTTCCTCATCAGGTTGGGGCTTTGCCGGTTTGACTTCGTTTTCGTCGAAGAAAAGAGCCGGATGCGATGTCATCTCATCCAGCGCGGTTGGTTTATCATCGTCGCCAAAATCCAGTGCGATCTTCACAGGTGCCGCCGCTGCGGCAATATCAGGGGAAACAGAAAAGGTTTTTAACCGGCGCTTTTTGACCTTTATCGGTGAAATTAATGATGCAGAAGGTTGCGTTTTTGTCGTAAAGATAAAGCTGACAAAATCGGGGAGGTTCAGGATCATATTGCTGTCAATAAAGAAACGTTCGGCCTGGCGGATTGTGCGCTCACTGTCGATGGTTTCCGTCAGCATATTATCCGTCTTGGCCTTACGGAGTTCGTCATCCACCAGGATCGTGCCTGACATTCTCGCTACCCAGTCCGCTGTATCCGGGTCCATAACCCGGTAAACCAGTTTGAATTTGGCATTTTCAACGACCGCACCGACAACGGCGTCACCTTTCAAATCTGCCGGGCAGTCTTTTAAATCGGCGATGGACTGGTGGTCCATAATAATGTGTACGCCTTTATCCCGCGCCGCGCCTAAACCTTCCAGCGCTGGCCTGGATAAATGGTATTTCAGTTCGGAAAGATAAATAGCAATGGGGCGGGGGACGTCTGTTACTCGATCGCGCCTTTCTGCCAGCTGGTAAAGGCGAACCAGCAGCATGCGCTGGGCGGTAATAATTTTGCTGTTTCGCATGGACCCGATAACATAACAGCAGCCACCTTCATCAAATATTTTTTTGAGTGAAAAACCCTCCGGTGAATTAATGGCATTGAGTAAGGCCAGTTCCTCAATCTTACCGAAAAAGGCTTTGATTTTTTCGGCGATGCTCTGAACGTAGTCACCGTTATAAACATCACGGATTGTTGCAGATGTGTTATCACTGACAAATTGTGCGGCCATACGGGCGGCTTTTCGGTCATCAATGCGATAAAAGTCCGACTCCTGACCTTTCTCTGCCAGGCTGAAACCGGCAACAAAAAGCTCTTCCAGTTCATCGGCGGTGATCTCTTCAATGAGGTTTAACTGGTATTGGGTTTTACGCAGGTCAATCAGGGCAAAAGGTTTGCCTGCATCCTCGCAGGCTTTGCGGTAAAGGTGGGGTGCCCATTCATCATCCTTGGGGTCCATAACAAACACACCTTCACCGGCCAAAATACTTTGATAAAGCAATATCCCGGTGGCAACCCCTTTACCGGCTCCGGTGGTGCCGATAATATCCGCGTGCTGTTTCTGCCAGTCTTTTAACGGGAGATACATTGGTTCGTTCTCCCTGTCCATGCCGATAAATAGCCCTTTACTCAGGTCGATATAATGCAGCGGGTCATAATGCAGTGTTTCCGGCAAAAGGGATTTTACGGTGCGGACATCAGTACGTAATTCCCGTTCAAGGGTGGTCTTTTTAACAAGGCGTTTCTTTATCCTGTCCAGCTCCGGCGTTAATACCCGGCGAAGCATAATATGAAAAATAATCCCGGTTAAAGTGAAAGCAATCCGTACTGACCACGCCAGTGCTGAATTATCACTGGTGAGTCTGATGTTATACAGCCACTGAAAGGATCCGATAACTATCGGAGCCAGTGTACCGGAGAGAAAACACAGCAGGGAAAAAGCAATAATCAGCTTTTTCCAGAGTGGAGCTTTCTGCCGTTCATCGCTTTTCATTGATACAAAAAACGGCATCGTCAGCCCCGCTAATAACGCCAGCATCAGTTGTTGCTGTTGCACAAAAGCGAGCAGTGCCAGCATCCCGTTCACTATCGGCGAAAGTGAAGCGGCAAGCTTATTTAAAATCATGATGCCTCCTTCGTCAGCGATTCGCCCCATGACATCGCCCCACGTTTTCGCCCCACGGTGTCGGGCGAAAACGTGGGGCGAGCGTATGGGGCAAAGAAGGTGGCCGCTGCGCGGCCATATGCAGGAAAGCATGCTTCCCTGCACGAAACGGTGTGCGCCAGTACATGCGGGCTGGACGCCCTTATTGCCTGTCGCATGGGGGTAATGTCGTGGCTGGACGCCGCGTCAAAACCCCCAGGGGCAAAGGCGGCACACCGTCGCCCGCTACGCGCGACCACCCCCTTTAAGACGGTCGCTTTCGCCTTTTTCTTCCCTTTGCTCGTTCCTCGCAGCGGGAATAAAAGGGAAG
The DNA here is from genome assembly GCF_016516575.1 of Kosakonia sp. S57. Taxonomy (NCBI): domain Bacteria; kingdom Pseudomonadati; phylum Pseudomonadota; class Gammaproteobacteria; order Enterobacterales; family Enterobacteriaceae; genus Kosakonia; species Kosakonia sp. S57. Next base: position 142,957 of record NZ_JACVUL010000005.1, read on the forward strand.
CTGACCTTTAAAGAGGGTGGTCGCGCCACGCTACCGGCTTTTGGCCGGAGACTTAGCCGCGACGGTGTGCGGGGCTGTGCCCCCCGGGTAAACCGCTGTCGTGGGCGACAGCTTTTCGCTCGCTGGGGCGGCGAAATTTATCCGGCTCCCCCCGGCCTGCAAAATCCGCGTGGGCGCGGCTGTTTGCAGGTGAGGCGCGGTGCCTGAATTATTTTCGCTCCTTAACCCGCGAAAATATTTCTGTCCGCTGCCTCATTTTTACGGCCCCTGTTTCTTCGCTCCTTAATCCGCAAAAAACAGAAGCCGTAAAAACCTGAAAACCGTCATGCTCTGTTCCGTCTCGCCAGTATTAACCACGAACGCGGCCATATTTACTGATGATTTGACCGATAACCGCCGGGTCTGCCAAATCACATTCACTTAAAAATAATTGTCTGGCATCGGCCGTATGGTCAGGAAGAAAGCCGTGTTTATTCTTTTTCACGATATTAAAGAATGCACGTTCAGCGGAATGACATTTACTGCCGCCGCCATTTCCGGTTGCTTTACCGTACATACATAACACCACTTCGCAGGCATCAGCAGCCAGTACAGTTGTTGAACATGACGCAATAACGCAGAACAATAATACGGAGGATATTGCTTTTTTCATTTCAGTTACCGTTATGATTAATGAAAGGTTACGTATTTTGATAATGTTATTTACCGGATTTATTTTCTGAATGTCTCTTTCATGCTATTTAAATGAACTGCCTTAAAGTAAATATCATGCATCCGGCGAACATCGCCGTGTATATCAATACTGACGATGACATCAATGCTTTTAAGTACCTTGCGTAACAACACATCAAAAGGAATGTTCCGGCAGTCAGAGTTTTCATAGCAGCGGTCAATGATCCCTTCAATACATTCTTCCGGGCTGCCCGCATGCAGGGAGGTGATTAACCCCTCATGCCCGGAGCCGACAATTTTCAGCGCGTCCCACGCTTCCTGCCCACGAATTTCCGCCAGTAATATCCGGTCAGGGTTCATACGATAATTAGCCCGGATCAGTCTGCCAGGTGTGACAATAGCGTTATCCCCGGCATCCGCCGGGTAAAAAAGATGCACATAATTGGCATGGTGATAAAAACGGATTTCGGGATTATCCTCAATCGTTACCAGCCGGAGATGCAGCGGAATATAATGCAGCAGCGTTTTCATATAGGTGGTTTTGCCGGAGCCGGTTTCACCCACAATAAAAATCGTTTTGCCGTATTCCACCGCCTTTTCCATAAAGCGGGGAATATTCCCGCTGTGATATAACCGGACCAGTGCATTATCCTGGCTTTCCGTTTTTTCCTGACCGGCCACGCGCTGATAAAATCCCGCATCAATCCATGACTGATGTGTTTTCTGCTCAAACGAGGGTTTGCGCAGCGTAATGGACACCGTATTACGTTCGCAGGCCGGGGGAATAATCGCCTGAACACGTTCGCCGGATCCTAATGTTGCAGAAAGGATGGGTGATGTATCGTCAATATTATCGTCATGCCAGGACGCCAGCGCTCTGGCAAAAGCATGACACTGACGCAACGTGATGGGGGATGCCTGTTTTTGCCATTTTCCCCGAATTTTTGTATGCAGCTCACCCGGTCGGTTAACCGCAATTTCTGTCAGGCCATCCTGAGCAAGAAAATCACCAAACAGACGGTTTTTCATAAAATCCAGTGACAGGTTTTCAGCGCTCATACCATTTCTTTTTCAGCCGTAGTTGATAAACAGAGGAAAAATCAATATCCGTGCCGGTCATGATGCCGATCACATCGCCCTGGTTCAGGTACATCGTGGGCGGGATACTGATGCTGTTTTCCAGTGTCGTTTTCGCCATTTCCGCCGTGGCGGCGCGGGTGTTTTCGGTATAGTCAGTATTGCGGTCTTTACCCGGCGCGGCATCTGATGCCGCTGCCGCCACGTCCTGCACGGTACTGAGCATCAGGGCGTTGCCGAAACGCTCCCAGAAATGGCTGTCGATCCAGCCCGCGATCCCCGCCTCACCGAGCGGGCCGGTGGCCTGCGTATCGGTGAGCGGGATTTGCAGGCTGCCGGGCTCCGGCGTGCGCAGCTCCGTCCACAGCACAAACATCCGGCTGCGCCCATGTTGCAGTGCGCCGGTGCGGTAGACGCCACGGGCGACCGTTCCTGCCGGGATCAGCTTCACATGGTTACTGGCGCTCCAGACATTCTCACCGATCAGGCAGGAGATATGACCGCCAACATCGGATACGAAGCGCCGCATCATCGAACACGGAATATAACGATCCACGGGGATATAGAGATCAGGATCGAGGCCCAGCCGCCTGACACCAGTGACACGGGCAACGCCTGGATTGCCGTTGTTATTGCTGTCTCCCGGTGCTGTCGTATCCGGGCAGCGCAGACGTCCATTTTCGCCACTGACCAGTACAGACTGACAGGATGTGTACGCCGTGGAGGCAGACGGGCTGCCCGACGTTCCCGCGTTGCTGCGCGATCCGCTTCGGAACGTGCGTGTATCGTCGCCTGACCCTGTGCTGCCGCTGTTCAGCCCGTTTGCCAGTGCTGCCGCCTTGTTCAGGGCGGGCGGCCCGGGCGGCAGAGCTGGTGTGGCCGGGGCGCTCTGACTGGCAGGGCCTGCGCTTTCCTGCCTCCCTGGCCCGAACAGGCCAAACGGGTTACTGTCCATGCCCAGATTCTTACGCTCCTGCTGCACCGCCCCGGAGGAGGGCGGCGGTGCGGTGTCAGATTCTTTCTCATCACCCCTTTTCAGGGCGCTGAGAAGACGATCGCCACCGGATGCCAGCGCGATGACCAGGACCAGACTCAGCAGGCTGACTATCAGTGTACGGTGACCGGACGTCTTACGGAAACGGGTCACTTCCGGCTGGCCGGGCGGCGTTTTCTGCTCCGGCTCCTGATATGCCATTGCCGCGCGGGCGCGTTCGCGGGCTTCTGCTTCCCGTTCTGCGGTGGTTTTTTTCGGTTCGTCCGGGAAAGATTTGTCGGTCATTTTGCCTCCAGCGTAACGGAGGGTGAAACAGTGTCACTGTTGGTCAGCGGGATACGCCCGGATCCGTCGTTTTCGACCCCCACCACCGAGGTGCCGTAACGCAGAACCAGCTGCGTCGATGCCGGAACCACCACCACGGTGTAACTGCCCCGTTTAACCGTTCCGGGCGTGACCGCCTGCTCCTGGCCGTTAACCACCCGGAAAACGGAAGGCAGGGTCTTCGTGGGGGAAAAACCGATATACGCGAAACGACCGTCATCCCAGGTAAAGTCCGGGGCGATGAAGGCTGAGCCTGCTGCCACCCGTTTTGTATAGCGCCAGTTGCGCGGCGTGGTGGCCTGCCCGAATGCCGCCGCTATCCGCTGCCGGTCCAGTGCTTCCTGCTGATGTTGCTGACGGGCGGCGCTGGCGGCGGCAGTCTTTTTTCGCAGTTCGTCGGGATAGCGGTAGCGGATAACAAAGGCCTGAGCGGGCGAGTCGCGGTCCAGCACGTTCAGCTCCAGGCTGTAATCGCGCTTCGAGGTCACCACGAACAGATTGGTTTTCCAGTCTTTTGCCGTCGGCAGAAACACCTGGTTGACGTTGTTGCCGCTGGCATCCGTGACCGGCTGGGTAATCGGGTTCGGGCTGACGCCCACCCGGTTATCGCTTTTCGTCACGGTCCAGCCTCTGGGAAAACCCGCCTGCGCATCAATAACGGTTTCATCGTCGTCAAACATCAGCATGGTGACGTAACCGGGGCGGGTACTGACGACCGTGGCGTTCTGGCTGTTGTATGTGACGTTCTGCATCCGGCTGTCATACGCGCTGCCGCGCGGTGTCGCTGCGCTCCATGCCACGCATGACGCCAGTAAGCCAGAGAGGAGCAGGGTATGTTTCAGCATCATTCCCCCCTCAGCTCTTTATCGCGCTGGTAGCTGGTGACGATAAAGCCCAGCGGGTTGACTTCGCGCTGGCTGTCGGTCAGTTGCCGGTGCGGGACGTAGCGGTAAGTGAGACGGATATTCCACACATCCGTTTTCATAGAATTATCAGCAATACGACGAATTGTGCGCTTGATACGCAGTGTTGCCAGATTATCCGGCCCGGTGGCAGGCGCATGCACATTGGAAATAATGTCGATATAAACGACATATTCCGCCTTGTTAAAAATCACGTCCGGTGCCTGGTCGCCGTTAAACCCGTCCAGATAGTCCCGGTTCACGCTGTCGCTGTTAAATAACTGCACGTCGTCATAATCACGCTGGAGGGAGAAATAATTATATCCCTCGCGGAGTCTGACATAGTGTGCTGCCAGTGAATGCGCCAGTGCCTTTTCAGACGAAATATCCCGTTCCTTCACGCGGGTCATATATTCATAGCGCCCGGTCTGTTTATCCACTGACCATAATTCAGTGTCGGTGGTTTTCAGTGGCAGCAGAATAATAATGGCCGCAATCGCCATTGCGGCCAGAATCAGTCCGGCAGCGGCCACCCGCCAGGCGGTTTTTCGGGAACGCTCTTCCTTTTCCAACTGGATGGATTCAAAAGAGCGGGAAGCATTAAGAATGTTCTGAATATCAGGCATGGTGAGTCAGCTCCTGAATGATGGTGGGGGAATTCACCGGCTCGGGTTCGCCGGATACCGGCGGAAGGTCGCCCTGATGCCGTGCGCAGCCCGTCAGCGCGCACAGCATCAGAAGGATGATGCTGAATTTCATGGAAGCCCCTTATCGTATGGATGCAGAAATGCCGCACCGGTGGCGCTGGCCACGGCGTGACGGGGAAAAGGAAATTAACGGTCGGGAGGATTAACGGTAACGCTGCCGGTTCAGGCGTTTCATGCTTTCGATGGCGGCGGCGCGTTTCTGCCAGGCGCTCACGGTTTTACCCGCGCCTGCGCCGGCGAGCCTGCCGGCCGCCGCGGCGGCGGCCATGCCGCCTTTCGCAGCCAGGCGGGCTCCGCCCTTTACCCCCGGCCCGGCGAGGTCGGCGGATTTGTTCGCCAGTCCGCTCAGGCCACTCATGGCGGCACCCTGCAGCACTGCCTGTACGGCGGCCCCGCTGAGTGCGCTCGCGAGCTTCGCGGAGAACCAGACCACCACACCCGCTGCAATCCCGGCCAGCAGGCACTGCGCCGCCAGTGTTACCATATTGGTTTCAGCGGATGTTTTTGTTGCAGCATCCAGTATCTTATGCAGGTAATTAATGGCGATACGGATGGATAAAGCAGAAAACATGATCGTTAATATTGCCGCGAAAATTGTTCTCAGCCAGTTATCAAACATCGGCTTAAGAAAACCGTACAGCAGGCAGAAAATAAAGAGCGGCGCGGTGGTCGTCATTAACAGGATGGTGATTTCGGCGAGCAGATTGACAAAGGTGGCTGCCATCAGCAGGACAATAGAGCCGCCCCATACCAGGACTTCGGCAAGGCCACCATTCAGTTTGACGTAAGTTGAGGTGTCCATATTAAATAACTTTTGCCCCAGCGCCTGTGCCTTTTCCCAGACGGTATCGAGCAGCGCCCAGACGTTATCATCGCCGCTGATACCGTCTTTGAGTCCCTGGATAGCCGCTACCGCCATATCCAGCCAGCCATCAAGGTTTAACGCAAAGGTGGTGATCAGCAACATGCGGCCCACATCCCAGGCGACATCTTCAACCGGGGTCCGGAGTTTGCCAGCCAGCGTCTGATAACCGCGAAACAGTATAAACAGGGTAAAAGAGCTGACGATGATGACGCTGATCATCGTGCCGTAAGTGGAAGACTGACCTTCCAGTACGGCATTCAGTCCATCCATGATGTTTTTGTCCATACCAACAAAAATACCACCGGACATGGTGCCTCACCTGATATATAAAGAAAGGATATAGAAAACAGGGAGGATTCCCTGTTTTGCTGGAGGAGAAATTACTGTGTCACTGCATTTCGTTTTTCAGCTTCCTGCTGAAATATCGCCTCGAATTTCTCCTTAACCCCGGGCTGGCCTTCCTGTGCAAACATAAGTGCTGCCCGGTGGGCAAATTCGCAGTTATCGCTTGCCTCACCATCCTTCAGGCATTGCGTATAAACCACATAAGTTTCGTCAGGATGCTGCTTATACCAGGCTTCGGATTTGGTTTCCTTGCAGCCGGACAGTAATATCACGCCTGAGAGTGCGCATAAGGTGAATAAGGATCTGAGCATGGATAACCTCCTTATAAATTATTAAGGTCAGCAACAGGTGCCGTTAGTTGCTGCTGTTCAAAGGCTTTCTGTCTTTGCTGTTCCAGCAATGTTGTTCGCTGTTCAGCCTGTCTGACAGACATCTCCCACTGATTCGTCAGCGCATTTAACTGTACGCTTTTCGCCGCGATGGCGTTAGCCAGATCCTGAGACTCTTTCGAGTCCTGCGCATTTGATATACGGTCAGATAAGTCTGATATGTCGCTGAGTGTGCTGTTAATCCTGTTTTCAACGTCAGTGGTATTCTCAATCGCCATTGCCTGATTGAGGATCATCTGTTTACAACTGTCGGCCAGGGCCTGAGACTTTATTCCTTCCTGTTGCTCGCTGCATACGCTGAACGATTTGTATTTATTGTAAAGGTTTTGCAGTTCAGCAGAATATGAACTGTTCTGCGTGGTCAGCAGATCATGCAGTGAAATACCGTTCTTACGGAGATTATCAATATCGGTTTTCAGGCTTCTGGCATCACTGAGAAAACCCTGAATATCCCGCACGCCGGTTGCGGTAGCCAGTTGCTTCTTATATGCATCAAGTTCACTTTTATAATGGGTAACTGTATCCTCCCATTGCTGTAGTTTCTGCATCCACTGGTTAATGGATTCGGTATTCTGCACGGCGTCGAAAACCGGTATTCCGGCGCTGCACGCCTGCGTCGAGAAAAATAACGATAATGCCAGAAGATGATCCCGGGTACGCATTGATATTATCTCCGGTTGGCTTTCAGATTGCCCGCTCAAGGAAAGCGTCTTTCCATTTATCAGGTCGCATACCGTCCTGATAAATGGCATCGAATATTTTCAGGTTGTCCTCACTGGCGCTGAGAAGTCGGGTGAGTTTACCCAGTCCGGACAGATCCATTTTCGCCATTGCCACAAACGGGCGGGTTTCTCCGGCCCGCAGCGGTGTTTTCAGGATGACCATATAATGCTCGCCCGGATCCAGGTTCCTGACCGTCTCATAAACGCTGTCCGGCACTTTCATTTTCTCCACGTAATCTGTATAGCTGGCTTTCGGATTGGCGAGGAAAATCTGGGTACCGCACTGCTCAATAATCGCCGGGGCGATGGGGTGTTTGACGATTTCATCCGGTGACTGTGTTGCCGGGATGAAGATACCGTTCAGCTTGCGGATGACTTTCAGCATATTGAGCGAGAATCGGGAAAATTCGACATCGGCCAGCCAGCGCCAGAACTCATCCATAAACATCACCAGGCGGCGACCGTCCAGCAGGCTGGTCACACGGTACAGCAGGTAAAAGGTCACGGGGCCGCGAATATCGTCATCATCCAGAAATTCGGTGCCGTCGATACCAACGTTATCGACATCGCTGATGGTGAAAGTATCAGCCTCGTTATCAAACACCCAGCCGAACTCGCCCCCCTGCGCCCACTGTTTCAGGCGAATACGCAGCCCGTTGGCGCGGGCGTCTGTGGTCGGCGGCTCCGGCAGCACTTCCAGCAGCCGGGTGATCCCAAACCGGCGGTACTCCGGCGGATAGTCCAGCATGACGGTGTCCACGGCGGCACTGATCCGCTCCTCATCGCGCGGATCGAGCGGCTTACCGTTGCGGCGGCACAGCATGCGCACCAGCCGTTTGATGAAACTGATGTTCCGGCGGGTTGGCTCCAGCGCAAACGGGTTGAATCCGGTGGGCTCGCCGGTACGGATGCGGAAATAACGTCCGCCCGCCTGGCGGATCGCCATCTCCGCTGCCCGGTCCTTATCGAAATACACCGTGGTCAGCCGTTTGAGGGTGGCAGAAGGCGCAAACGACGCCGGGTTACGGTACTTCTGCATCAGTTGTTGCATGACGGTCATCAGCAGGGTTTTTCCGGAACCGGTTTTCCCGATAATCGCCGTATTCCCCGGCGTTTTCTCACCGGTGTCATCCCGTCCGGCCTGGCTGTCGTGCAGGTTCAGGTAATACCCGCCACCGCCGGGAGATGTGAGGATGGCGATGGCTTCCCCCCACGGATTACCGCTGCGCTTGTGGGCATGGAAGTTATGCGGGCAGGCCATATCAGCGAAATTCTGGCTGCTGACGGCCACCAGCCGGGGTCGCAACGTATAGACGCCCGGCAGTTGCGCCAGATATGCGGCGGGCAGTGACAGGGTGGAGAGCGTCGTCATAATACCAAGATCGGCGAAGGGCTGGGCCAGCGCATTAGTGTCTTTTACCACCTGGAGGGCACTGTCTGAGGAGACCAGCAGGGAAAAGTGGAATTTACCGCACGACACATGTCCGGACTGGAGCAGGTCGCGCAGGACAATCAGCTCTTCGCGCTGGGAAGTCGCGTCGTCGTCAGTGGAGTTAAGCCGTTTTTCCGCCAGCCGGATATGATTCTGCGTCTCATCCCGTGCCATGCAGGTAAAGGACTGCGTCAGAACATACTCGCTTTCGGCGTACAGCAGCGCATCCAGCATACCAGTATGGGTTTCCGGGGAATAATCCTTAATCTCCAGGCTGCGGAAGAAGCGGGAACCGCTGACCGTCTGGCATTCACCGGTGTCGGTGGTGAAAAAGACGTCTGGCGTACTGAGCGTTTCATAAAATGGTGAGCGCGTTACGGCCACTTTCTGCCACTGACCGGTAAGCAGACGATGGAAGAACGCCAGTTGTGAGGAATACACCCGCCCGTTTTCTTCATATATCCCCAGCGGCGTTGCCATATAGCGGGATAATGAAGATTCCAGTGCTTCGCGGTATTCCAGCATGATTTTGAGCGCGTCATCCAGTGCTGACTGGCGTTTACCGTGCGACTGCGCTTTCATGGTTTTCTTCTCAATCTGAGAGAACGGCGCGTAGCAGACGGTGAAAAACAGCCGGTGCCGCCAGAACGGTTTTTCTTTTACCGGCTGGTAATACCGCCGGGTCACGTCATCGGAAAAGGGAATACCCGAACAGGCTTCTAAAGAATCATGGTATTTTTCACGAAGCCGGTGAATATAGAATGTTACCGGCAGACCCTCATACGAACGAATAACGTTATTCAGGTGCGTAGCCATCAGGGTCAGGTGATGTTCGTCTTCACATTCAAAGACTGTGCCGCCCAGCTCCCAGGTGGCAACCAAATCACGGTGACGATTTCTGATGACGTAGGGGTGAATATGGGAGGAATACGGAATATATTTATCCAGCGTAATACGCTCGCTTAATTTCATTTTCTGAATAAACTCCGAGATATCAACGTTACCGTACTGGTTTGCCAGCAGGGCATTCGCGCCAAAATGGGTGTTGGTGAAAAGCCGTCCACGGGTTTTAAACGCCAGCCAGAGCAGACTGAAATAATGAATGTCCTTTCGGGTTTTATTTTTCATTTCCGCCCAGGCAGGAATGAGCAGAACCGCCAGGTAATAGCTGACATAGACCGCCAGCAGGACGATGGCCCCGCTGACGAGAACGAACGGCACCAGAGGAATACCCATAATGGCGGCAGGCCGTGTAAGCGCTTTATTCAGCGTAGCCATCGTTGCCTCCCTTATGACGCCCAGTAGGCACCGAAGCCGGATGCACCGACAATCAGGATCGCGCCGATGATGACGTTACGCATGTCGTGCAGGCTCTTGCCGTCGAACAGCACCTTGTAGCCCACCCACATGGTCGCCAGCGTGATGGTGACGGCGGCCAGTCCCAGCAGGCCGGTCGAGGTATTGCTCAGTGTTTCATTGGCCTTGTTAAAACCACTGTCCGCCGCCAGCACCGGGGAAGACAGCAGCGCGGAAGCAACAGCGGAGTAACGGCGTTTACGCATGATCATTTCTCCTCATCAGGGATAACAGGGATAGCGCCGCGAATGACGGAACCGGGATAATGCAGGGAAGTCAGGATCGGCGCAGTGGCACCGGCAGGCTCGCCGCGCAACACAACGGCGGGATAACGGACAGACGGCTGTGCGTTCCGGTTAGGGGCACGCTGCCGGTCTTTCCGCGTGGACGGGACGACATAGCCAATGCGCTGCACGTAGCTGGTCTGGTTAAAGGCGGATTCCGGCCGCTGGCCGGTTTCAAAGTTGCCGGAGTAGTAACAACTGAGCGCCCGTTTCAGTGTTCCGCCGCGCCGGTAACAGTCGGCGAGAATGCGCTCAAATACCGACAGATTGATGCAAGGGTTAAGCAGGTCGCTGGCCGTGACGCCGTAATGGCGGAAATTGATGCTGGTGATTTGCATCAGGCCGACCGAATAGCGTCGGCCCTGTGCAGCCAGCTGTCTGGTGAGGCGGATCGCCTCCGGCAGGCTCGAGGGGAAATGTGAAATCACGCCCCGGCTGTCTGGCAGGATTTCAGCAATGGCGTAAGGGTGGAAACCGGATTCGACCCGTGCCACATCAAGCGCCGTGGACGGGTGAATACTGGCGGCGCACTGCACCGCCAGTGCCAGAAAGGCAGTGGTGGAAAGCATGCTGGCCTCGTAACAGAGAGACCGGCGGCTTACAGAAAAGTACGCCGCCGGGGGAGAAGAAGAGAAAATGGATTAAGCGGCAGAGGCATCCTGTGAAATGTCACTTTCTTCTCTCGGTTCGAGCAGCACCAGCCTGCCGGAGACGGCAATACCGGGTATCAAAACGATATTCAGGCCGGGCTTGCCGTTATGTGCGAAGGCCGCGCCAACTTTTGTCCAATACGTGTTTTTTTCGCCCTGAGCATCGGGCTGGCTTTCCTGGGTAACAAAGACGTGATAAACGGGTTTTCTCATGGAAATTCCTTTCATAAAACAGCAATGGATGAAATAAACGAATCACATTCCGGTTCTGCATTCCGGTTTTAACGGGTCAGCGAGAACATTCAGCGGCACCCTGAATTGTGGTTACGTGACAGCCCGATCCATGTTGTTAAAGAGCAATACCCGATCCGGACGAATTAACGTCCATCAGGGCAACCATGTTGTAATGGCGTTTTCAGAATCGAATATCTGGCGAGGGATATAAATGAGAAACTCAAAACAAAAAGAAGAGAGAAAAATAGCGGAGTATTTAAGATGCAGTGAGAGTAATGAGGATTTAAAAAACACGTGAGAGTGGTATTAACATTCACCGTGAATAATAAAGACGTGCAGAGATATAACATCTCTACACGTCCTTTTTATCCTGTCAGCGGCTACTACGTTCAAGTTTTTCCTGACATTCGGTACAGGTGGTTACACCCGGCAGTGCTTGCCGTCGCTTTTCTGGAATGGTTTTACCACATAAACGACAGTGGAATAATGATGGCCCAGGCCCTGGTTTAAATCGATTCTGCTCAATCATCTCATCCAGTCGCTGTTCATTAAACTCCTGATCGCGGTCAATCTCATCCGGCATGTGGCGTCCTCCTGTCAGCGGCAGCGTCCTGTTCGCACAGTGCGATACGTTTCCAGACCATGGTGAGTGATAGCCCTTCGACCTTAGGCTTCAGGGCTTCCGTTACCTGCATCATGGCAATCAGTGCGTCAGGCGATTCGAGGTTGCCCACCCGGCATTGCTGCCATTGCCGCCAGATCTTGGCATCCGTCTCTTCATCCGGCTCAGGTGTACGTCCATTTGGCACGCTGACACCCAGCAACCGTCGGCGAAGGCAGACGTCATTAGACGTCAGGCCAAAGTAGTGGTTGAGCAACGCAATAGAACCGCCCAGACGGATAGCCCGGTTAATCTGCTGCTGTTGTCGGTATTCCTGTCGGGCCTGCGCCAGCAAATGATGCAGAACATCATGGCGGACACTGACCGAAACAAAGGGAGCCGCCGCCCGGCTGACAGCAAACAGTTCATCGAGTGATAACTCATTAAGAGCATTCATTTCGTCGAAAGTGAATCCGAGGGACTCGCAGTAACGAATATTGCCTTCTTTCAGAGCATGAAGGACGTCGGTTAATACGTCATAATTCAATGTCGGGATCATAATTCTGTACCTCCCTTAAATATTTTCAGCGGTTGGTTAATTTAAGGTTGATCCATTCATCAATTTCAGATTCCAGCCACGCCACGCTGGCAGGGCCAATTTTGATGGAGCGAGGAAAATCGCCATTTTTCATATACAGGTAAATCTGAGAACGTTTAAGACCCGTTTTTTCTTCAACCTGTTTCAGACGCAACAACTGATGTGCTTTCATTGTTTTCTCCTGTAATGGAAATAAACCGGGTATGCCCGTAGATAAAAAAACACGGCGAAAGATGGAGAAAAAGCTAATGAACCCGTATTAAGGGCAGGTAACCCCTTAATACGGGTTATGTATTGGGACGGATAAATATCCAGTTAGTGAGGCAAGGATGCGGAAGAAGGGGAACCCCGCTCCAGCGCATTTTTCAACGTATCGCCACTTAGACGATCAGTGATACCGTCATCCGAAGCCCACTGCTCAAAAATGGATAGAAGTTTGTAGGGTTGCCGGATTAGTGGGCTGATCGCCTGATTATGTTTGCAGGCGAGCCAGAAAAGACGAGATAATGGTGTCGAAATTCGGGTGGACGTTAAAGATTTTTCCTTATTTCCGCAATATATTTCGATGAGTTTTTCCAGTTCAGAATGCCGGATAACAAAGCAGGCATCTGCAGGTAAACTATGTAAAGGGAAATACCCAGTGCGATTATTGATCTGTATTTTGCTATTTTTTATTTTTTCAGTAATATCAAGAGCATTTGCTGGAGGTAATCGTTCAAGTTGATGCTGTATTCTTGATGCCCAATTCGTCTTTTCAAAGAGTTGAAATGTTTCTCCTCCGAAGATAAGAGTTATTCCATAATTTTCATCATTCGCACCTTTAACAGGTAATGGAATACCCAATGCTAAAGCAAGCAATCGTTGCACTAGAACATATTCATAACTAGATAAATCAGTATCGATAACCCTTTGAGAGGGAAGGAAATATTTTCCATTGGTGCTTAAAATTAAATTTCTGCCGCTTGTAAAACTATTGCTTTCAAGCATGCAAAGTTGTTTTATGAGTGAATTTTCAATTGGCCTTAACCTTAATTTTCGATCTTTTTTTTTGCACGACGTAATACTATTAATGATTGAAAGTAGATGGATAGATAAATTCTGCTATTTAATGCATATCGATAAATATCACTCTCTGTAATATGAACGTTTGCTTTACGTTTGGCTACCATTACAGCTTCCCTTACAGTAAACCATTCCTGTGAGCTTTCTCGAATAGTAACGATTTTTTCGTTTTTTGACATGATACATCTCCTTTCACGAAGCACCATATTTTGATGGTGTTGTCAGATATAATGTCTGGTGAAATGTCAGCGTTAATATGTATTTTTTTCGTTGCGATATTTATTGTTAATATGAGTGTGTGGTTTATTTATATATTTTTATGTAGATAACGAAATTTTAAAAACGAGAGTGCGGCAAATCTTTCTGTTTAGAACCGAAGATCGATACTTGAATAAAATTTCAATAGTTAACAGTTTCTTCACTCGCTGCTTTAGCCTGACATCGCTATAAAATGAGAATGGTTCTTTACCCTGTATAACAGAAACACCTGAAACCGCGCTGGGGTGGCAGTTTATGATTTAATTTATTGAAATTTATAGTGAAAATACATGGTCACCTTCCTGCAGAGCAGTATGTCTACCCTGAAAGCCCTATCTGAATATGTAAGTTATGTAAGAAAATTTGTGTTTACATTAAAAAATGTTATGTTATAACATATCATTTATAGCAGCTGTTTAGGGGATTTCAAGTGTTTGTCTGGCGTATGCGGTTCATCAAGAAAGATTGGTTTGATCTGAGAAGGGATTACATATGTCCGTGTGCTTGTTTACTGTGGATCACCTTGTTATCAGTTTGTTGTACCTGCACAAAGCCATTGAAACTGATTTTTAGCAATGAGCCAGAAATTTTAACACTGAATGACATTGTGTTGGATACAAGCAAAACCCCAAACTAGTTATTGATTTTTCTTTTTACTATTACTGGATTTTTCCAATACTGAAAACTGGGGTTTATTATGGATATAAAAGTAGTTGCCTTTACAATCGCATCGTTATTAAGTGCCAATGCTTTAGCAGTCAGTATAGATTATAGACATGAAGTCAAGGATACAGCTGAAAATTCGCAAAAGGATCGTTTGCTTATTTCGCACAGATTCAGTAATGGTTTCGGATTGTCTTCGGAAGTAAAATGGAAAACGGGAGATTCTGACGCTGAGAGCAATAAAGTTTACCATGAAAACGTCAGTGATGGCTATGAAGTGGTCCCCAGTTATTTATATCGCCTGAATAAATTATTTGCTCTAGAGGGCGGTATCAATCTGGCGGTTGACAGCAGTTATACAAATTACAGACCGTACGTAAAAAGCTACGTATATTTTACCGATGATCTTAACTGGTCATTACGCTTGCGTCCGTTTTACAAGCGTTATAGTGGCAATATCAATACAGAGAAGGATACACAGGAAAAGGGGGTTACAGTAACCTCCGTTGTCAGTTATCGTCTGCCGGGAAACTGGGGGATGGAATATGAACTGGAATACCATAAAACCAATTCTGAGTATTATTCGCCGGTTGCAGACAATAAAGATTATCAGTGGACCCACGATATTAAAGTTTCTTACGCGATAGATAAAAACTGGAAACCCTATGTGGCCGTGGCTAACGTCCCGGGCAGTAAATATACGGACGAGCGTCAGACGCGTTATCGCGTCGGGGTAACCTACAGTTTCTGATAATGGTTTCCACTCCTTCAAAAACTGCAATATCGAAGAATTTTAGCAGGGAAAAATTAATGAAAGTATCTGATTACTTTGCACCGCTGTACTTATCTAGTGTGATTGCCAGTACATTGATTTTTACTCCTTTCGTATTTTCAACTGAGACTTCTGCTTAGGCTGGCACTGATACCGTTGTCATCCCGGAGAGCTACGAGCCTGGCCAGTACGATCCGGTGCTGCACCGCGGACGAAGTGGCGAGTTCCATATTTACAGGGACTCTACCGGGTATCCTGGTCAGGCGAATGGCAGACAACTTCAGAGGGCGGCAATGGCAAGGACACTGGCAACGAAGCCTGACTTTATGATTCTGGATGAAATGTCCTCCATGCTGAATCCTGCGACAACGGCAACGTTGATGGATGTGGTAAAACAATCTGTTAATCAAGGCGGTGGCGTGCTGATGATAAGTCACGATCATGAACTTGTTGATGCGGTTTTCGATGAGCTCAGACAGCTTTGACATGAACAATTATTGTCTACCCAGTAGTCCGATAGTTAACCTGTTTACAAAAACTGTTGCTGGTCATGCTGATGGTTTATTCCCGGTTAAGCGGGCTAATTAACCCAAAGTGATGAACCATCCGGGACTGGCAGGTAAAGCTGAAAGAATAGATTTATTGCCATGATTTTCCCCGAATCAAAATACAGATTAGCTTAACCACCTATTGTTATGTTATAACATATCAAGTATGGGCGGAATGAAAAGAAGGCTTAGCATGAATACAGATAATCGTATTCCCGTTACCGTTCTGACCGGGTTTCTGGGATCAGGCAAAACCACACTACTGAACAATATTCTCAGCCAGCAGCACGGCCTGCGGGTGGCGGTTATTGAGAACGAATTCGGTGAAATCGGTATAGATGATGCATTGGTCATCAATGCAGATGAAGAAGTCTTTGAGATGAATAATGGCTGCATCTGCTGCACGGTGCGGGGCGATTTGATTCGTATCCTGAGTCGTCTGATGCGCCGCCGCGATAAGTTTGATCGTATTCTGATCGAAACCACCGGGATGGCCAATCCCGGGCCGGTTTCACAGACTTTCTTCGTTGATGATGAAGTTAGTTCTGCACTTCGTCTTGACGGTATCATCACAGTGGTGGATGCCAAACATGCCGGTTTGCATCTGGACGACAGCAGTGAACTTTGCGAACAAATCGCTTTTGCCGATGTTCTCCTGATGAATAAGGCCGATCTTGTCTCGCCCGCTGAACTGGACGAACTGGAGGTTCGCCTGCGCAGCATGAACGCTCTGGCGCGGATCCAACGCACCGTGAATGCGGAAGTTGATATACCTACGGTGCTGGATGTCGGTGGGTTTGATTTACAGCGCGTCTTACAGGAACGCCCACAGTTTCTGGAACCTGAATATCCGTTTGAGTGGGCAGGCATTTGGAATTTATCGGCGGGCGTAACCGAACTGCATTACACCACCGGGCCTGATCCGTCCATCGATGTTTTGTTTACTGCCGTACCTGAAAGCAACGAACACACCTTTATGCAGCTTATCGCGCAGGCTGATAACGCATTTTCCCGTGACAGTTTGCGGGGGGAAGTGGATGTTGAACTGGTTCCTTCACCTCGGGTTGTATCGCTCCTGGTCCCTGAAACCGGAGCACAGACGCTCAGAATAGCGATCCCCGAAGAGGGAAATTATGCACTGGTAACCGAGCATCTGCCCGAAGAGTTTGAGCTGGCGCTGTACTGCAATAATGTGGCGCAAAAGCCTGTCATATCCCGCGCCTTCAGCGCAGCACACAGCCATGACGAGGAAGTGACGTCCGTAGGTATTACCGTGGACGGTGCGTTATCGGAATATAAATTGAACAACTGGTTACGATTGCTATTGTCATCGCGGGGACAGGATATCTTCCGCTCCAAGGGCATCTTGAACCTGGCAGGAAAAGACCAGCGGGTGGTTTTTCAGGGGGTTCATATGCTGATGGATGTCAATGTTGATCGTGACTGGAAAGTCGGAGAGCCAAGACGCAGTGAGATCGTCTTTATTGGTCGCAATCTGGATCGCCAGATGTTAATCCGGGGAGTACAGGCATGTCTGGCGTGACAGATAGTACTGAATTTCGACAGCAGCTGGTTCCATTATGGGCGACGAATGCTAATGACTATATCAACCTGTTAGCCTGGTCGCCGTCTGGGCGATTACTGGCTTGCGCCAGTGCAGATGGCGAGGTTGCGCTTTACTCGGGGGATGACGGTCGTCTGCTATGGCGGCATTCAGCACATGAATTAGGTACGACGGCGCTGGCCTGGTCGCCGGACGGGCAGAAACTCGCCAGCGGGGGCCAGGATGATTCTATTGTGATATGGGAGCCGGTAACCGGCGAACCTTCCGCATGCTGGAAAGCGGGGCGGGGCTGGGTGGAAAAACTGGCCTGGTCATCTGGTGGTATGCTTGCCAGCATTGCCGGTAAGCAACTCAAACTGTGGGATGACCGGGGGTTACTTAAGCAGGCTTTTGAGCCTGTGGACAGCACGCTGACAGGGCTGGAATGGATGGCTGACGGCAGTATTGTGACGTCGTGTTACGGTCAGGTCAGCCACTGGCAACCCGGCAAAGCAGAGCCAATACGAAATTATTCCTGGAAAGGATCATTACTCAGTCTAGCCACCAGTCCGGATGGTGCGTGGATAACAGCAGGCAGCCAGGAAGGTATCGTGCTGCTTTGGGCGAAATCTGTAGAAAAATCGTGCCAGATGAGTGGTTATAACTCAAAGGTTCGTCATCTCTGTTGGAGCCATGATGGACAGTTGTTTGCTACTGGTGCTGGGGAGGAAATGCTGATCTGGGATTGCAGTGGCGAGGGGCCGGAAGGCACTGAGCCTGATTACCTGCCGGTACATCTGGGAACAATTACGGCGCTGTCGTTCAGTCCCGTCAGTAAGTGGCTTGCCAGCGGTGCGGAGGACGGCATCCTGTTCCTTTATGATGCTGGAACACGGCAGGAACTGGCGATTCTGGCTGATGACGAAGCAGTTAGCGCGCTGTGCTGGCATCCGGAGGGGGAATATCTGACCGCAGGTTATGCGGATGGAACAGTCAAATTGCTGCGGCTGACCGGTCACGACTGAGAGAAGCAAATGAAGAGAGAACTGCTAACGATCCTGAATGGTTTTCTTAGTCCAGGTAAAACCACGCGGTTAAAAATTTGTTAAGGCAGACACCCCAGCTGCAGCTTCGATGTGCGTAATCGTGAACGATTTGAGCGAACAGGATGTCGGCGGCGTCCTGATTGCCAGTACAGAAATCAAGAAGGAACACCGTGAAGCGCAATACCGTAAGTAATCTGATAGAAAAAGATAATTTTGATACGCTGGAAAGTATTCTCAGCGTTAATATCCATTCTCTGTCGCGGCCGGGCGGTGGGACGTTGCTTTCAGACGTCCATTTTGCGGTCAACGCAGGAGAATGTCTGGCCATTATCGGGCCTAACGGCAGCGGTAAAACTTCCCTCGTGAGAGCAATTAGTCAGGAACTGACCCATCTAAACGGTGACATTCTTCTGCGGGGCCGCTCTATGTCTGCTTTATCCCGTCAACAGCGGGCCAGGCTGGTTGCTGTTTTGGCCCAGAATGATACACCTGATACGAGATTATCCCTTGAGGATTATGTAGCGCTGGGGCGTATCCCTCATGCCGGGGATGTACCGCGTAATGTACATGACGCGATTGTAGCAAATGCCATTAAAGAAACCGGATTACAACTGCTACGCAGGCGGTCACTTTTATCGCTTTCCGGCGGCGAAAGACAACGGGCAGCGCTGGCACGGGTACTGGCACAGACGCCCGACCTGGTATTGCTTGATGAACCCACCAATCATCTCGATCCTCCCGGGCGCGAGGAACTGCTTTCCCTTGTAAAAACCAAGGGGATTACCGTCGTGGCGGTGTTGCACGATCTGACACTGACAGAATCATTTGCTGACCGTGTTCTCCTCTTGTCGCAGGGACAATCAGTGATCTGTGACACACCGGAGAGGGTACTGGTATCAGAATACCTTTATCCCGTCTTTGGTTTGACCAGTTTTACCGTACCGCATCCCCATACAGGAAAGGCGTTGCGTATTTTTGAAGTTCCGCATTATGCATAAATTACTTTCTGAGAGTCAGTGATGAAAAAATTGTTTATATCCCTGCTGGCGGTACTGTCTGCTTCAGTAGCCAGTGCTGCTGATTTTCCTGTTACTATTGAAAGTTGTGGGACTCCTGTAACATTCGCCGGCCCGCC
Organism: Kosakonia sp. S57; assembly: GCF_016516575.1. Classification (NCBI taxonomy): domain Bacteria; kingdom Pseudomonadati; phylum Pseudomonadota; class Gammaproteobacteria; order Enterobacterales; family Enterobacteriaceae; genus Kosakonia; species Kosakonia sp. S57. The sequence goes on from NZ_JACVUL010000005.1 coordinate 162,136, forward strand.
GAAAAGGGCTGTGATCAACGACCTTAATATGTCAGAAATGGCGTTTGCACTGCATTTGCAGGATCGTATTTTTGGGCTGACCGGTATTAGTGGCTGGTACAAAATGACGCCGGAATTTAAAAAGGCGATGGGCTCGATCCCTGAACTGGCACCCAAATATCCCACCCTGGAAACATTGCTGGCAGCCGAACCTGATTTCTTTTTCGCTGGCTGGAACTATGGGATGAAGGTGGGTGGCGAAGTGACGCCGGATACGCTAAGCAAATATGGCATCAAGACTTTTGTTCTGAGTGAAAGCTGTGTGTTCACCACTGCGCACAAAAATAAAGCCACCATGGATCTGCTGTATAACGATGTCCTCACGCTGGGTAAGATTTTTGGCAAGCGCAATGACGCACAGTCCCTGGTCAGCGGCTGGAAAAAGAGGTTGAATGAACTGCCGAAGCCAGCGGCAGGTACCCGTCCTTTAAAGGTGTTCGTCTACGACTCAGGCGAGGATAAACCGTTTACCAGTGGTAAATATGCGATGCCTACGGCCATAATTGAGGCGGCTGGTGGTAAAAATGTAATGGAGGCGCTGGATACCAGTTGGGGAACGACTTCCTGGGAAAGCGTGGCCGCTACTGAGCCGGACTTCATTATTTTGTTGGATTACCAGACGGGCAGCGGTGCGGATGCACTGCGTCATTTTCTTGAGAATCATCCGTTAATGAAACTGACTCCGGCTGTTCAGCATCATCGATACCTGAAATTACAATATGCTGAACTGACGCCGGGACCTGCTAACGTTGATGCGGTGGAAAAACTCGCGCGGGCAATGTACCCGACAGCGGCGAAGTGATGCCCATGTCGTACCGTTATCACTGGGCGATGTGGGGAGCCATGGTAGTGCTGATTGGATTAATGTTATTCAGTATTACCAGAGGGACAGTCTCACTGTCGCTAATGCAGGTGCTGGGAGCACTGAAACTGGTGGATGAGCCGGTATCTGCCATGGTCAGCAGAATTGTGACGGATTTACGCGTACCGAGGATGTTGCTCTCTGTGCTGACAGGGGCGGGACTGGCAATGGTAGGGGCGTTGTTACAAACTACCACCCGTAACGATCTGGCCGATCCTTTTTTGTTCGGGCTATCCTCCGGCGCGTCAGCGGGAGCGGTGCTGGTGATCACCCGTTTTGGTGATCGACTGGGTGTATTAACGCTCCCCGTATCGGCGTTTGTTGGTGGTGTGTGTTCCGCCATAGCAGTAATGCTGTTGTTTCATTTTAAAAAGCAACGCGGAGCTGAGCATCTAATTCTCTGCGGTCTTGCCATCTCTTTTTTGTTCGGGGCGCTGACCAGTTATTTCATTTTTTCGGGAGATCAGCGAGCCGCCAGCTCTGTGCTTTTCTGGTCACTGGGTGGTCTGGGATTAGCCACCTGGAATAATTTGCCTTTCGCAGTATTCAGCCTGGTGTTGCTGTTTGCCTTTGTCCTGTTGCGGTGGCGCTCTCTGGATGGTGTGCTGGCAGGAGAACAGACAGCGTTGTCTCTGGGGATAAACGTAAGTCGTCTGCGGATCGAAATTTTTCTCTGTTGTGCACTGGCAACATCGTTGTTGGTGGCATTGACTGGCGTGATTGGATTTGTTGGCTTAATGGTGCCTCATTTGTGTCGGCATTTTGCAGGAGTTAAGCATCTATTGTTGTTACCTTTGTGTGGCGTCTGGGGTGCAATATTACTGTGTGGCGGCGATATAGTCAGCCGGACGATACTGGCACCGCAGGAACTACCAATTGGCATTATTACGGCGGGCATTGGAGGGTTGTTTATTATCATGTTACTCGCACGAAATTCGTCCAGAAATACGGCCTGTTAAGCTCATTTAAGACAGAAAAATCAGGCTCTGATGTCTTTTATTCATTGTGAAGAAAGAGGTTGTTGACGCCAATTATGAGAGCAACCGACAATCCTTGTTGACGGTTATATTTATTATGGAGTCAGGTAATAGTGTGATGACTTTTAGATATTTTAAAATTGATTTACCGCCTGGCTCGATTTCAATAATTATTCGTATTGGTGATTTAACCCTTTCTTCGACAATCAGGGCAAATCACTTTAACTTCAATATCTTTTTTTAGTACAGCACAACCATAGTCTATTGCTTTTTTCTCAATGCAAGTATGAATGAGGTGGTCAGTATGTTGAATTATTGTTCCGCAACTTGAGCAAATCAAAAAAAGAGTTACAATATCAGAGGATAAATTATTTTTTCTGATAAATTTACTACAGCATTCTATTTTTACGATAATCCCTGCCTGTTGCAAATAATCCAGAGAACGATAAACCGTAGCCGGTTTTGCATTCGGCTTATATTTCTTCATTAATTCTAGTATCTGGTATGCGCTAATGCCTTTTTCTTTTGCATGACTGACGAAATTATAAACACTCTCCCGGAGCGGTGTGAGCCGCACCTTCTTACTCTCAATCAGCTCTCTCAGCCCGGCACAATCCGATGACGAAAGCGCAGCTTCCCTTGTAATCAGAGAATAGGGTTTATTGCTCACCGATTCTGGCCTCCTGTCGTTGTCAACGCGATATCTTCTTTTCTTACCTCGGACGGCTGGAACTCTGCTGACGCAGTGATGGTGCGGAATTAAAAAGAAGAACTGGCAAACTCAATTGTTACGTTATAACATAACACATGATAAGTGAGGTTCCAATGTTTCTCTTACTGGAAAAAGCCCATGCAGGTGCAGTTTTTAAACTTGAAGATATCCTGGCATCAATACCCTGGGATTCTCATGGATTGATCGCTGCGATTGCACAGCAATATGACACTGGAGAGGTGTTGATGCTGGCCTGGATGAATCAACAGGCTCTTGATGAAACCTTATTGACTGGCAGAGCCTGTTACTGGTCGCGATCCCGATCATGCCTTTGGCGAAAAGGTGAGACCTCCGGCTGCGTTCAGCAAGTACATGATATCCGTCTGGATTGTGACGGAGATGCGGTACTACTGCTTGTGGATCAAAAAGGTGGAGCCTGCCACACAGGTCGGCGGAGTTGTTTTTACAACGCCATTAAAGGCGATGAGCTAACCGTGCTCAACGATCCTGGTTAATCCGAACACAACGAATATCTGAGGAGATGTAAGGTAATGTCCGAAGTCAGTGCAAATTTTCATGGCGATAAACGCCTGCCGGTTACCGTACTTTCGGGATTTTTGGGAGCAGGGAAAACAACCCTGCTTAACCATATTCTGAACAACCGGGAAGGCCGTCGTGTTGCTGTCATTGTTAATGATATGTCTGAGGTGAATATTGATGCTGCCCTAGTGAGGGAAGGTGGTGCAGAACTCTCCCGGACTGATGAAAAACTGGTAGAAATGAGCAACGGTTGCATTTGCTGCACATTGCGCGAAGATCTTCTTCTCGAAGTTAATCGTCTGGCAAATGAAGGGCGTTTTGATCAGCTTGTCATTGAGTCCACCGGTATATCTGAGCCTCTGCCTGTTGCTGAAACTTTTACCTTTGCGGGCGATGACGGTGAAAGCCTTTCGACGGTGGCCCGCCTTGACACCATGGTCACTGTGGTGGATGCGTACAATTTTCTCAAGGACTATGGTTCGCAAGACAGTATTCAGTCACGTGGAGAATCGCTCGGTGAAGGCGATGAAAGGAGCGTTGTTGACCTGCTGATCGATCAGATTGAATTCTGTGATGTGCTGGTCCTTAATAAAGTTGACCTTATCAGTGAAGCGCAAAAAGAAAAATTGATGGCGGTTTTACGTTCGCTTAATCCACGGGCGAGGATCGTTGTTTCACAGTTTGGACAGGTTCCCCTGGATAATGTACTCAATACCGGTCTGTTCGATTTTGATCAAGCCGCTCAGGCACCCGGCTGGCTGAAAGAATTGCGCGGTGAACATAAGCCGGAGACAGAAGAATACGGAATTTCCAGCTTTGTCTTTCGCGCCCGTCGGCCTTTTCATCCGACCCGTTTCTGGCAGGTGATGGAAAATGAACTGAACGGGGTCGTCAGATCAAAAGGTTATTTTTGGCTGGCCAGCCGTCCGGAATTTGCAGGCTCCTGGTCACAGGCCGGCGGCGTGTCGCGTCAGGGGCTGGGGGGCATGTGGTGGGCAAGTGTGCCGAAAGAACGCTGGCCGGAGGATGATGAATCGCTGAAGTTCATTATGTCTAACTGGATGGACGGCATTGGAGATGCGCGTCAGGAGCTGGTTTTTATTGGCATGGAGATGAACGAAGCAGAACTGCGAAACAGACTGGATTCCGCGCTGTTAACGGATGAAGAAATGGCTGAAGGACCGCAGAAGTGGCGTCATTATTCCGATCCTGTTGAGCCCTGGTTCGAAGAATGAATCGAAGGCACCCGTATTTGTCGGGTGCCTTCTTATGAGAGCGAAAAGGGGACAGATTTACAACAATTCTTCCCCAGCTTTTTTGAACCACTGTACAACACTATTCAGATGATGTTGCCCATATAACGAGACAAAACGTCTGGTTTCCTGATGGTCCTGGGACTCAAGGACTGCCAGACGGGATGCAATAAATGCCTGCGTCAAGGGAATTCCACATTCTTCTGTGATGCACCGGTACCATTGCTGGTAAGTTTTGGGGATCATATTCATGCTCCATGAATGAATAACAGGGATATCACCAGAGCCACAGCTAACGAACTCAGCGCCTGTTTTCCTGCCATTGCCGCGGCGAACCGCCAGTTTATTTCCCGGGCGATGGTAAATACCGTGACAAGGCAAGCCATCAGGGTAGAGGCGAGCCAGACAAGCAATAGAAGCTGAGATGTGCTGAGGGACTGTAATACGCTGCCACCATCCTGATTCAGCACCATGAGGCCATCTTTTCGTAACAGTGAAAAGATGATCCCAGGCATCAGTTCTGCTGGCAATTTAAAAAGATGAAGTAAAGGCGCAGTAGTTTCGCTCAGCCAGCGGGTGATACCTGCATAATCAAGCGTTCCCGCAATAAGGCAGATAATCAGGAACAGCGGCATAGCTTGCATGAGGAACTGACGGAGGATATTTCTCAGCATCCACGCCACGTTTCGCCAGCGCGGCCATTGTAGCCAGGTCAGCTCTGTCAAACGCGGATTCTCGCCAGGCTTTAATGGCCTGTTCCAGAGTCGCGTATGTATTGCGCCTGTGATAAACAGCAGACTGAGATAGGGGATAAAGAGCCAGGGTTGATGGGCGGCATTAAAAAGAGAAAGCGTCGCCCCGGTCTGATAGCTGCAAGCGGACCCAAAGCTAATCATGCTGATACAGGCATGCCGGGTACAGCGCGAACATGAACGGCTCTGAAAAACTGCCACCACGTTACAGCCAAAACCGCTTAATACTGGAATAAGATCCTGGCCGCTGAGAGCCACTTTTCGCAACCAGGGATCCAGCGTCGCGGTAATTCTTTCCTTAAGCCCACTATCGTCTGTCAGTGAAAGAGATATTCCGACCAGTACCACTACAGGAAAAGCCCATACGAAAGAATAGAGTCCGAGGCTAAAAAGACCGTAATTGCCGACAAATAATGCTTTCAGAACGTCGGGCCAGTTGGTCGTTATATTCTCAAGCGGCTGAATAACCGCACTGTCAATGACAGGCTGAATGAAATCTGACAGCAGCCATGCCCCCCATACCGGAACGGCAAACAGCAGGAAAAGGCATACTATTGCAGCAACTTTTCCACACCAACGATGTTCAAATATCGTTTGTTGAGGAGATTCAGCCAGCAGATTAATTACCGGTATCTTTTGATGGGGTAAAGAGACAGCGGAGGGTGCAGGTTTATCCTGCAACAGCAACTGCACTATTCCCTGGCGAACATTGCTGCCAGCTTCTCGGGCATTGACTGCCAGTACAGACGCACCTGATGTTTCACTCAGGTATTCAGTCACTTCCAGAAGGCCCTTTCTGATCTTATCAGCAAAGGTCAGGAGTATAACAACGTGTTTTGCCTGTGGCGGTATGAGGTGACAGAGCGTTTGCCACTCCTGCAGAGCGTGCGTGGCCCGCAGAACCACCAGAATGCCATCATGCTGATTTAGCGCATCAAGGGCGAGTTTCGTTGTTTCACTGTCGCTCTGAAAACGTATGCCTGGCGTATCAACCAGGCAGATCCCTGCATCATCAATGAGACCTTCCCGACATACAACGGTCGATCCCCTGAAATTACGCTCATCACTGGCAGCACTTTCCGTCAGGATATTAAACAGGGTAGATTTTCCTGCACTTTCTAATCCCATTAAAACGAATGATTGCATAAACACGGACCTCAGCACGCACAGTCCTCATCGGCACAGCAGTCAGGCTCTGAAGGCAGAACCCACCAGTCCCGTACTCCTTCAGAGGACAGGCCCAGATGACGCGTGATACTTTCTGCCACGATGGGAAAGCGCTGACGGAACTTATAGATAAAGCAATAAATATTACCGGCATGCCGCACATGAGGGCCGACAAGGTACAAACCAGGAAAAAGGGTTGAGCAGTCGTCGTCCGTTAAGACCGGATAGCCATCATCATTCCATTCGAAAAAAGCAGCCAGTTGCCTTGCCCCCCCGCCACACTGGAAGCCGGTAGCAAGCACAGGCATCTCGTCAGTAGCCCAGGCGCGTCCGTTTGTGGTATGGACTTTGTACGAACTTCCCGGGCCGGGCATTCTGATTACTTCACAGACATCCGCATCTTCATAAATTTCGAAAAGACGGTGATTCATCACTCTGTTCAAACGCTCACGGGTGTAAGGGGAAAGCGATAGACTGGGATCGCTGATGTGGTTAGTTGACCAGGGGGCCGAGCGGGTTAACATTCTTACCGATGAGCCATTTTCCAGCAGGTTTACAGCGGCATCCACTGCGCTTTCATAGCCGCCTATAACAATGTATTCACCTTTCCTGAAATCCTTCCAGCTGGTCACATCAGCGTAATGGCAACAAATATCTGCTCCAGGAAAAATCTGCCGGTCTGGGAACTGGAATTCACCTGTAGCCCATATTAATGAGCGCGTTTCAATTCTCTCCCCTGTTTCTGTTGTCAGCATAAAATGACCTGAACTGAGCAAGGCCACCTTTATAACCCTGGCGGGGGCCATGACGGGGATCTGATACTCATCCAGCACGGCATTGAGGTATTTTGCATACGTGTTTCCCCCGGCGTGTTCTTCACCGCAGAAAAGCGCCAGGGAACTGTCAGGCGTCACAGCATTAAGATCGGCTTGTCCGAACGGATTGGAAAAAAAAGAAGGAGTAATAAAGCGGGTTTCTTCCGGCCAGCGCATAAAGGAGGCACCCACTTCGTGACTATCCACGACGAGGATATCCTGTACGGCGCTCCGACGAAGAAGCGCCGCCATACCTACCCCAGCCGGACCCGCACCGACAATAACGACTTCGCGTGGTTGGTTCATAAAATTACCCTTTCATTATGTTATAACATAACAATTAATGTTGAAATTTTTTACATCCAGAGGGACAACTTATCGGATACGCCATGAGGTATTTTCGCCGACATCTTCAAGCTCAATGCCTTGCTCCGCTAATTCATTTCTTAAACGATCGGCCTTGTCCCATTCGCCCATACGTCGTGCCTCACTGCGCTGGTGAATTAACTTTTCAATAAGTTGCAGTTCTGCAGGATGAAGATCGCTGCGGTTTTTCAAAAAGGCATCCGCTGATTGTTCAAGCAAACCCAGCACATTCCCCAGGTCTTTCAGCGTGGTGGCAAGTGCTGAGGCTTCATCATCATTCGTTCCGCAAAGCCTGTTAATCTCTCTTGTCAGTTCAAATAAAATGGCAAGCGCCTGGGGTGTATTGAAATCATCATCCATTGCCTCACAGAATCTGGCCCGCCATGCATCGTGCTGTTCAGATCGAGACCCGTCAGCGAACTGGCATGCGGTGTAGAGCCGTGTCAGAGAGGCGCGCGCGAGGTGAATATTTTCCTCGCTATAATTCAGAGGCTTACGATAATGTGCGCTTAGCAGGAAGAAGCGCACACTCTGGGCATCAAACCGATTCAGAATATCGCGCAGGGTAAAAAAGTTATTCAGCGATTTCGACATCTTCTCTTTATTCACCGTCACCATGCCGGTGTGAAGCCAGTAATTTACGTAAGGGCCATCATTGGCGGAGGTGGACTGGGCAATCTCATTTTCATGATGGGGAAATATCAGGTCCGAGCCACCGCCATGAATGTCGAAATGGGTACCAAGGTAATGGCAGTTCATGGCGGAACATTCAATATGCCAGCCAGGTCTCCCTTCACCCCAGGGTGATGGCCAGACGGGCTCGCCGGGTTTTGCCCGTTTCCAGAGAACAAAATCCAGCGGGTCGCGTTTATATTCATTCACTTCGATGCGGGTCCCGGCACGAAGCATGGTAATATCCTGTCCCGAAAGCTTTCCATAGTCTTTTGCCGATGCCGTGGAGAACATGACGTCACCATTCTCTGCAATATAAGCAAATTGTCGATGCAGAAGTCGTTCGATCATACTGATGATTTGGGGGATGTGCTCTGTGGGACGAGGTTCGAAGTCTGGTGGCAGGATACCTAACTTCGCAAAATCAATGTGCATTTCATGCACCATCCGTTCTGTCAGGCTGCGCCAGTCCTCTCCCGTATCACGGGCGCGCTGAATAATTTTATCATCTATATCAGTAATGTTACGCACAAAAGTCACATCGTATCCGCGAAAACGCAGATAGCGGACAATCATATCAAAAGCCACAAAGGTTCTTGCGTGCCCCAGATGGCAAAGGTCATAAACCGTCACGCCGCATACATACATGCCGATTTTGCTCTCTTTAACCGGAACTAATAGCTCCTTTTGCATACCAAGCGTGTTTGTCAGTTTAATCATTACGTTTACCTCATTATTTTTAGATAGCAGCACACGAACACACCTGGCGCTAATTAACAGTCGTCCGGGATAAGAAAAAAATTATTTGGTGACAGTACGATTACAGTCCGGACAGATACCATGACTGGAAAGGGTAATTTCCCGTTCGGTCATACCATGTCCAGTGAGATGTGATTTTACCAGTTCAATGGCCGCTTCCAGGGCTGGATCCTGCTCAATAGGAATAACATGATGGCAGTTATCGCATTCAAAAAGTCCTACGGCAGCCCGTTGGGTCAGAGCGAAACGCTGAGTTCTTGCCGAGTCGGTATAACGCTGGACAATACTTACCTGCATTAGCCGCTCCAGTATTCGGTAAAGGGTCACACGATCGGGAGCCTGCTCGCCCAGTTGCTGAGTTAAATCGTCATGGCTCATGGCCTGGCTGGCATGTTCAAGGCACTGCAGTGTAGCAAGGGTGGATGGCGTTGCCCGCAAACCCTGTGCGCGCAACGTTTGCTTCCAGTCATACGTTTTGGCTACTGGTGTTGTCATATTTCCCCTCCGAGTCATGTCATTTGAATTCTGGCAGGAAGCCGGTATTATTGCAACTTGATTGCATTAACGTTTAGCAGCATAAGGCTGGATGCTATGAAAAGAACACCGCTCATTATCCTTAATGGTTTTCTGGGGGCAGGGAAAACAACTCTGTTAAAAAACCTTCTTACACAGGCACACAAACGGCAAATGGCGGTATCGGTCATCGTTAATGACATGAGCGAGCTTGATGTGGATGGCGTCCTGATAGCCAACACAGAAATTGTTGATGCAGCCAGTAACAATTTTGTAAGTATTTCAGCAGACAGTATCAGCAGCAGAAGCGGGATCCAGAAGCTGGATTCGGCGCTGAAAAACCTGCTCGAAAAACGGTCTCCGGATTTTATTTTACTGGAAACGTCAGGCAGCAGCCATCCTCTTCCCCTGGTCCGCTATCTGCGAGAACATACCCAGGTAAGTCTCAAAGCATTTTTGTCTCTTGTAGATACGGTCATGCTTAATGATGACTACGACGGTGGAAAGAAGCTTATTCCGGTTTTCCAGGAGCACCTCAACAAAGGGACCCGGGGAGTGGAAAGCCTGCTGGCAGAACAGATTATGTTCTGTAATAAGCTCTTACTAACCAAAAACGATCGATTGCCCTTCTATGTTGTCGCTGAGGTAGCCAGAGCCATACTTCCACTTAATCCGCAGGTTGCAATTATGGCTGTGCCGTGGGGAAATTTACAGCTGGATGAATTGCTTGCCATGCCGGATTACGATTTTCATCGGGTGGCGTTACTTATCGATGAGCTTCAGGATGCAATTGATGCAGTTTTGCCGGATGAACCCGACAAAAAATATGATATTTCGTGGCGTGTCATTGAGGATGACCGCCCGTTTCATCCGCAGCGGCTGTGGGATACCTGCCATCGCTTTATGGGCGCAGGTGTTTACCGCAGTAAGGGTTTTTTCTGGTTACCGGGAAGGGATGACCTGGCATTACTGTGGAACCAGGCCGCAGGAAGCATCAATCTTGAATTTATAAGCTACTGGAAAGCCGGGGTCCTGACGCACACTGATAATTCACTGACAAAGGAAGAACGCGCAGCTATCCGTGAGCAACTGGCAAAAATGCCGGGCAGATTTGGTGACCGGCGCTGCCGCCTGACGGTTATTGGCGAGAGAGGAGAAATTGACGATTTCGCCCTTGCGTTGCGGCAGTGTTTACTCACTGAAGAGGAGATTCTCTGGTGGCAGCATGGGGGGATTTTCCACGATCCCTGGCCCACGAAAGTGGCCCGGCTGGCTTAACAGGTTATTTTGCAGCGATAGTTAATGTTATGTTATAACGTTTCAATATGCTTTTTATCGGTACAGGACATGACTAAACCTACCCGTGATGAACGAGAAAAGATCCTGGCTATGCTGCCAGAAGACTACATGAACTCTGTGCAACAGGACTACTTCCGGCGGCTTATCCGCCACGAAAGGCAGGAGGTACTCGATCATATCGATCAAATGAAGCAACAGTTGCAGGAGAATCCCGAAACGGGTGACGAAGGGGATATCGCCATTCGTGAAGAGCAGTTACGTCTGTTGTTCAGACAGATAGACAGGGAAAGCCGCCTGCTGCCGAAATATGATGCAGCGCTGATACGGCTGGAAAAAGGAGAGTATGGCTTCTGCCGGGATACTGGCGAACCTATCGGCCTGCAACGCCTGCTACTCAGGCCCACCGCAGAATTAAGCATTGAAGCCAAAACCAAGGAGGAAAAAGTTGAGGTTCAGTACCGAAAGAAATAAAGCCGCCCGGGGCGCGGGCAGGGATAGGAACGAATAACAGATCAGGCAGGTATATATGAGTATGGCAGCGAAACAAACCTTATGCCCCGGCATGCTACCGGATATTCAGTCCACTAAGGGCGAGGATGAGGGTGAGTCATTATCCTGGGTCGGTATGGAGCAAATCGATCTGCCGGTAGATATCGCAGGCAGGCCGGTGGCCGCAAAGGTTAATGCCGGCATCAACCTTCTCAGTTCACCTGAAGCCGAAAAGGGGATCCATATGTCTCGCCTTTATCTGCTACTGGATGAACTAACACAAGGGGAAATGACGCCGGATTTATTGCAACGTGTGCTGAAAGCATTTCTGGTATCGCATCAGGGACGTAGTGATGAAGCCAGTATTGAGATTTCAGGGGAGGTGTTACTGTCGCGTAAGTCGTTAAATTCTAATCACTCCGGCTGGAAAGCCTATCCTCTGACTCTGAGCGCCGAACTCAGGCAATCTTTTACGGTTACCCTCAAAGTGGGTATCCCTTATTCGTCAACCTGTCCTGCTTCCGCTGCGCTTAGCCGCCACGTCGCGGGTTTGCAGTTTAGCAAAGACTTTGGTAACCGGATCGACAGGCTCCCGGCAGCAGAAATAGCGGACTGGCTTGTTGAGAAAGGAATGCCGGCAACCCCGCACAGCCAGCGAAGCTGGGCATGGGTGAGTATCCGGCTTAATCCTGAAGCAAAATCACTGCCTGTGATTGAGCTAATTGATTATGCTGAAGTTGCTCTCGGGACAGCCGTGCAAACGGTTGTCAAGCGGAGCGACGAACAGGCTTTTGCGGTGGCTAACGGTCAGAATCTGATGTTTTGCGAAGATGCTGCCCGTCGGCTCCATAATGTTTTTCGTTCGGCACCCTTCTGTGAAGCATTTGATATCAGGGTCGAGCATCAGGAAAGTCTGCATCCTCATAATGCCGTTGCCCGTATCCACTGGAAAGGAAGTAATAATGTTACGTAAAAACCCATCGGGTCATACCCCCATTGTTTCCACTAAAGCCTATATTGATCCCACCGCGGTCATTTGTGGGCGTGTTATTATTCATGATTATGTTTACGTCGGACCTTATGCGGTTATCCGGGCTGACGAGCTAAATGCAGACGGGGATATGGATCCTATCATTATCCATTCCCACTCTAATATTCAGGACGGGGTGGTTATTCACTCAAAAAGCGGCGCGCCAGTGACAATAGGAAGCGGAACGTCTATTGCCCACCGTGCAATAGTGCATGGCCCCTGTCAGGTTGACGAGCGGGTATTTATTGGATTCAACAGCGTGTTGTTTAACTGTCATATTCAGACTGGTTGTGTTATTCGCTATAATGCAGTTGTGGATGGCGTTACCTTGCCTGAGAATACCTATATTCCATCAACGGAACGCGTGGGGCCTGATTCCGATCTTAAAAGTTATTCGAGGGTAGACCCCGCTTCTTTACAATTTTCAGAAGAAGTGGCCAGTACCAACGTTAAGCTGGTCGAAGGTTATCAGAAGTTACGCAATGAATTCTGAGTATGGCTCGGCTGGTGCCGTTAACGTAACACCGTATTATTAACGATTTGTTATTAATGTAGCAAAATGATACTTGCCTCTTCAAACCTTTTGCGGAAGAGGCTTTTCTGTTTTATTAAAGAGGTAGCGGTGAAACTTTTTATTAATGATCTGACGGTCATGGATTTTAGTTTCCTTGATGCGGAAGCCGGACTGATTGGCGATAGCCTTATCGTTGATATTATTCTTGAGGGGGATCTGAATGCTGAATCAATGGTAATGGATTTCTCACATGCAAAAAAAAGTATCAAGCATGAAATTGATAAACTGGCCGATCATGTCCTTATTGTGCCGGAACAAAATAGTCATATTATTGTTAGTCATGCAGGCACTACGACGGGAGTCGCCATGCTGCGTAAGAATGGGGAGACCCAGTGTTTTATTTCCGGGCCGCAGGAGAGTTTCTGGCTGGTCCAGACAGATAATATTAATTCCCGTTGCCTTGAATCCCAAATAGAAAAACATTTACTGGCGTGTTTGCCGCAGGGAATAAAGGATATAACGATAACGTTACGGCCGGAAGGTATTAATGGTGACAGTTATCATTACTCGCATGGACTGAAAAAACATCGCGGAAATTGCCAGAGAATAGCGCATGGGCATCGCTCTGCGATCAGAATTTTTGTGGATGGTGAGCGAAGCCATATGTGGGAACAGGAGTGGGCAACGCGATGGAATAACGCTTATCTGTTAAGCCGGGAAGATGTCGCTACAGTGACAACACTTTCACCGCGTGCCGTAGCATACTGGCATAAGGGGCTGACATGTTCTTCCTGGCGAAGTTCTCAGGGATACTTTGAAATCATGCTTTGTTCTGAGGTAGTAGATATTCTGCCGTGTGATACCACGGTTGAGTCACTGGCTTTATTTATCAGGCAATCAATTGAGCACGGTTTACCCGCAGCGAAAATAGAAGTCCATGCCTTTGAGGGAGTGGGTAAAGGCGCTATTGCCTGACACACTATTCTACTTTTCAGGGGTATTGATCTGTTTTCTCTCGTAAAACTACAATACCCGGTTTTGTAGCTACGTATCTAATAAAAGGCGAGTCAACAACCTTTCTGTTTTTCGCTAATGATGATGCATTTCTGAACCAGATGTTATTGTGGTTTTTGATAATTATCCCAACATGTGAAACATCCAGCCCTCTTTTTGTTGAATAAATACCCACGTAATCACCTGTTTGCAGTTTATTTATTACCTCTTTATCTATCGCAGAAGCCGGTATATAGCTTATCCGGCGTGAGATAATGCCGAGACCCTTAACATATTCTTGTTTTTTATTCTTCTGGTTTAGCTGTTTGTTGACAGTAATAGTATATGGGCTGATGTCCTGAGTAATATCTTGTGCATTTCGCGGAGATGTGACCGCCCAGTCCGTGAAAAAATGTTTTCTGCCAGTAAAATCAATCTTTCCGTTTGTATAACGGGTATTAACAAGTTCAGATACATAAGTTTGCCAGCTACTGGCGTGCGCCATGGAGCGAACATAATCAAGAAAAGTAAAACAATCCACGGTGCTGGGGTTAGTGACCAGCCTCTCTTGCATCGAAGATGATCCAATCAGTGTATGAGCCTGGTAAGGCGTTCCGAGGAAACGGGAAGATATCTGAGCAACGCGTTCACTATAGCTGAGGCCCTTCCTGTACAAAGAAGTGGTATGAAGGATTTTGTTAACTTTAGCCTGACCTTCTTCAGTAGAATAGTCGCTTCGTACCTGCTGAGGTTCAGCAAATCCCGTGCAGCTATAAAACGAAAGGAGAAAGATGGTTGCTATTTTCATAAAACATTAACTTCCTCAGAGGTATTTCTCATTCCCCCCTGAGCGCGCTTTATAACTCTGGTTGTAGGCTGATATTCATGGATTTCTGCGCCAGGCCGGGTAATCGAACTGGCTTCTGCGGCGTCCCCGCCACGTTCTGTGCCATGTCAGCAATTACCGTGAAGGTCGTGATGGCCTTACACTTTGCAGCAGCGTAAGCCCCCTGGATAGCTGTCAATCCTGTGATAGGCGTGCTTAACAGGATTATCTTTACCGTGTTGAGTTGAAGCATGGTTATCTCCTGATGACATCACTGCTTGTTAATGTCAGGTGATGTTATATCATATCATTTTTATCTAGCACCGCAATTTTTTATGCCTTACGCAGGGATTGATATTTCCATGCAGGCGACTTTTAATGCAACATGGTTGCGTTAATTTGTGGGTTAATGCAACATAGTTGCTGTTAATCACTGAGCTATGTCGGGATACGAAAATGTCAGAAGCGCTTATAACAGAGTCAGAACCTCTCACCTTTACTCTTCCTGATGGCTCTCTGAAGCTCGTCAGAAAAGGGACCACGTTGCAGAACGTCGCGGAAAGTATCGGTTCTTCCGTTGCGAAAAACGCCGTGTATGCTGAAATCGATGGCCAAAACATCGATCTGAACGAGGCAGTGCAGAAAAGTGGCACGCTCAATATCATCACGCTTTTTGACGAAGAAGCGTTGGACCCGATTCGCCGTGGCTGCCTTCTCCTTCTTGCTGCGTCAGTAAATCAGCTGTTTCCCTCTGCCAGAGGGGTAGAAGGGCATCTGACAGAAGAAGGGTTTTATTACGATTTCGCGACAGATAAGCCTTTTACCAGCAGCGATTTGCTGAAAATTGAGCAGCACATGACCAAATTGATCGCCGATAACCCGCCGGTTTTTAAAGAGCAGGTTACGCGAGCGCAGGCAGTCGACTGTTTTGAGCGGCAGGGAGAGAAATTCAAATCAATGAGGCTGATGGAAATACCGGCAGATGAGCTGGTGACATTATGCCATCTCAAACAGTTCACAGACGGCTTTAATGGCCCACTGATTCCGGATCTTCGTTTTCTGAAAAATATGAAGTTGCTTAACGTATCTGGTGCGTACTGGCAGGGGGAGGCCAGCAACGTACAGCTACAGCGGATTTATGGCACGGCCTGGGCCAGTAAAAAACAGCTTGATGGCTGGCTTGAGAAAACGGCAGAAGCGGAGAAACGCGACCATCGCAAGCTGGGCCGGGAGCTGGATTTGTTTCATTTTCAGGACAATGCACCTGGCGCGGTTTTCTGGCATCCCAAGGGGTGGACAATCTTTCAGTCGCTTATTGCCTATATGCGCAACCGCCATGAGGTGGCGGGTTACGTTGAGGTCAATACACCTGATGTCATGGATCGCAGTTTGTGGGAAATTTCCGGTCACTGGGATAATTATCGTGATCATATGTTTACGACACAAACCGAGGATGGGCGGAATTTTGCTCTCAAGCCAATGAACTGTCCGGGGGCGGTATCGCTGTTTAAATACGGGCTCAAGAGTTACCGCGATTTACCCGTTCGCCTGTCTGAATTTGGTAAAGTCCATCGTTATGAACCCTCTGGATCGCTGCATGGTTTATTACGGGTCCGCCACTTTACTCAGGATGACGCGCATATCTTTTGCACGCTGGAACAGGTAGAGGGGGAGTGTAAAAGTATCCTTCAACTGGTGCTTGATATTTATAAGCAGTTTGGATTTGAAGAGATCGCAATCAAGTTATCTACCCGTCCTAAAAAGCGCATGGGATGCGACGCCGACTGGGATCGGCTGGAAAACGCGCTTTCAGACTCTCTGGAAGCGCAGGGAATACAATGGTCGGTAAATCCCGGTGAAGGTGCCTTCTATGGCCCTAAACTGGAGTTTGTGTTGCGCGACGCGATTGGTCGTGACTGGCAGTGCGGAACGCTACAGGTGGATATGAATCTGCCTGAGCGATTTGATATTGGTTATATTGCCGAGGATGGCTCGACAAAACGCCCGGTGATGTTGCACAGGGCGCTCTTCGGCTCCCTTGAGCGGTTCACCGGTATCCTTCTTGAACATTATGCCGGTAAACTGCCCGCCTGGCTGTCGCCGGTTCAGGCCGTGGTCATGACGATTACCGACAAGCAGCACCAGTATGCGGAGCAGGTTGTGAAGGCGCTTCGCAAGAAAGGGCTGCGTTGTGAGGCCGACCTTCGCAATGAAAAAATTGGATTTAAAATCCGTGAACAGACTCTGGCCCGCATTCCTTTCCTGCTGATCGTTGGCGATGCGGAGGAGGATGCGGCGCGTGTCACGGTGCGCGATCGTACCGGGAAGTGCATGGGAACGCTGTTACTCAATGAGGCGGCAGAAGCTATCAAAATATGTTGCCAGCCACCGGAGATTCACGTTGATTAAGCAAAGCAGAAGCGATATCCCCCGGCGCAAGAGCGGTTGTCACGTCTGGCCAGTGAAGGAGGATGATACCCAAAGCAACGATATCGATTTTTATAAAACAGCGTTCAGAGAACAATCCAGGCTATGGGGGCTTTCCGAGATCATTCTTAGTAATACTGGTGATGGAGAAATATCACTCTATCAGTCTGTTAATCAGGGGGCAGATGTTCCTCACGTACTGATTGCGGCAGGGTTTCATGGAGAAGAACCCGCGGGATGTTGGGGGATGCTGGATTTTTTGTGCGAAGGCTCCCCTGAATTGTTTGATAACGTAGCCGTGAGTTTTTTACCGCTTGTAAACCTGTCTGGCCTGCGCACAGGTAGCCGCCTGAACAGTCTTGGACAGAACCCAAACCGAGGCTTTACCAAAGGGGCAGAGGTCGAGCCTTCTGTTGAAGGTAAAGTACTGCTCAACTATGAAACGCTTCTGAAAAACGCAGCCAGTCATGGTGTGCTCTGTTGCCATGAAGATATTCTTCGTCATAAGGCGTATCTCTACACTTTCGAACATGCTACTCGCCCGGGTCATTTCAGCGTGGCATTACGTGATGAACTCGAACGCTTTTTCCCGGCCATGGAAAAAGAGCAGGTTGATGGCTGTGAATGTGAGGATGGCGTCATCTTTAACCATTTTGATTCGTCATTTGAATCTTGGTTGTTCTCTTCAGGTTCCGACGTCGCAGCGTGCACTGAAACGCCGGGGTTGCAACCCTTTGCAAAGCGAATAGAGGCAAACCGTTATTTAATCGGCGCGTTTATCTCATCCATACTGGAGCGCAACAGCATCGGGGGCGGGATGTCATGAAGCCTTTATTACTAACCAATGCATTAATAATCAGTGAGGACATGCGCTATCCGGCCGACATCTTCATTGATAAAGGACGGATCCAGAAAATTGCCTCGCTTATTCCCTCCCGACCGGAATGGCAGGTTATTGATGTGCGAGGAAAGTGGGTGATCCCCGGTATGATTGACGATCAGGTTCATTTCCGCGAACCCGGTCTGACGCATAAGGGAAACATTGCCACTGAATCCACCGCCGCAGTAATGGGAGGCATTACCAGTTTTATGGAAATGCCGAACGTTACGCCACCAACAACGACCCTGCAGGCGCTGCGTGAGAAATTTCAACGTGCTTCGCATTCTTCGCTGGCGAACTACAGTTTTTACTTCGGCGCGACGAACAATAATCTTGACGAACTGAAGGCGCTTACGGCTTCGCAAGCCTGCGGGGTGAAGGTCTTTATGGGGGCGTCTACCGGGAATATGCTGGTGGACGATGAACAGGTGCTGGAAAGTATTTTCGCTAATGCCCCTTGTCTTGTGGCAACACATTGCGAGCATACCCCGACAATAAAGCAAAATGAAGCGATATGGCGGGCTCGTTTTGGGGGCGATATTCCTCCTGGCGAACATGCCGCTATTCGTTCTGTGGACGCCTGCCTGACATCCTCCCGCCAGGCCGTCTCTTTGGCGAAAAAACATCGTACCCGATTACATGTTCTGCACATTACCACCGCAGATGAACTTGTTCTTTTTGATGCAGCCCCCACGCTGGAGGCGCTGCGCCAGAAAACCATCACGGCTGAAGCCTGCGTTCATCACCTGTTTTTTAATCATGACGATTATGAAACGCTGGGGCATAAGCTCAAATGTAATCCATCCGTAAAGTCCTCGTTTCATCAGGAAGCTCTTTGGAAAGGCGTTAATGAAGGCATTATCGACGTTATCGCAACTGACCATGCGCCGCATTTACTGGAGGAAAAGCAGAATGACTATTTTGCTGCGCCTTCCGGCTTACCGCTGGTGCAGCATGCTCTTCCTGCACTGCTGGATATGAGTAGCAGGGGGATTTTTACCCCGGAAATGGTGGTAAGAAAGACCAGCCATGCTGTAGCCGAGCGCTTCCAGCTTAAAGATCGTGGCTATATCAGAGAAGGCTATTGGGCGGACCTGGTGGTTATCGATCCGTTCAGTCATCAACAGATAATCCGGGAAGATGTGGCATACAAATGCGGGTGGTCCCCCTTTGAAGGCCGGATTTTGTCAGGCGGTGGTGCGGTTGATATGACGCTGGTAAATGGCCACGTTATCTGGAATGGGCACACCATACAGCAGAAGTACGGCCTGCCACTGGAATTCTGTCGCTAGTCACGTATTTATTTTGCTCAGGCTTAACTTCTCCCTGAGAAGCAGAAAAGGTACATTTTGTGAGTATTATCATTCCTGGTTCTTTCCCGGCGCGACGACTGCGCCGTTCCCGCACCCATTCTTTCAGTCGCCGTCTGGTCGCTGAACATCAGCTGACCGTAAACGACCTGATTTTACCTGTATTCATTATTGAGGGGCAAAACGTGCGACAGGAAGTGCCGTCGATGCCGGGTGTATTTCGTCTGTCGGTTGATATGCTGGTTCATGATGCCGCTCAATTTGTCCAGGCAGGTATACCTGCTATTGCACTATTTCCGTGTATCGAAAGTTCTGATAAGTCGCTGATGGCAGACGCTTCATGGGATCCATCTGGCTTAGTTCCGCGAGCTATAAGGGCGCTTAAAAATGATTTTCCTGAACTTGGGGTGATAACTGACGTTGCTCTTGACGCCTATACGTCACATGGTCAGGACGGCATCATTGACGAACATGGATATGTACTTAATGAGCCGACAAAAGAAATTCTGACCAGACAGGCGCTTACGCACGCCGAAGCGGGTGCGGATATTGTCGCGCCAAGCGACATGATGGATGGCCGCATCGGGCATATCAGACAGGCATTTGAAACGAATGGCCTGCTGACTGTTCAGATCATGGCATATTCAGCGAAATACGCGTCAAACTATTACGGTCCTTTTCGCGAAGCCACTCAATCTGCCATGGCGCTGGGCAAGCGGGACAAAAAGAATTATCAGATGGACCCGGCGAATGCGATGGAAGCGTTGCATGAAATTGCCCAGGATTTGCAGGAGGGAGCTGATATGGTGATGGTTAAGCCGGGCATGCCTTACCTGGATATTATCAGGGAAGCCAGGAAAACTTTTGCAGTACCAGTCTTTGCCTATCAGGTTTCAGGGGAATATACGATGCATATGGCCGCTTTCCGAAATGGTTGGCTCGACGAAGAGAAAACGGTGCTTGAATCACTTATATGCTTCAAACGCGCCGGGGCGGACGGCATATTGACTTACTTTGCCAGCTCGGTAGCCCAGTGGCTAAATCAACATAAACGGGAATATTGATTTCCTGTTTACAAAATTCTTTAGTCGCTAAGCAGGAGCACCGCTGAGAGCAAACGTCATAATCAGCGAGAATTTCTATACTTTAATTCTTATCTTTATTGCGAATTCTGACGAATCGTTTGTATCAGCCCAATAATCTGGAGGAAGCAGTTATGGTCGAAACCAGTAAACAGGACCGTATGCCTTATCTACTTTTCCTGTGTGAAAACCGCATTCTTGCACAGAATATCGATGGTCATGTCATTGATCTTGGTGGATTAACCAAGCAAAACGGCACAATTAACTGGCTTCTGGATGGCAATAAGGAAAAGGGGGAAAATCTCAAAACAGAAATCGAAGCGCTGGAGGATATTGCCAATAAGATAGATTTTCTTTTTCTTGATGGTCAGTTTACCAGCCTTCCTGATATATCGGCTGAATATAAAGATAAGCTTACATCAGCTCCTTCAATGGAGATCGTATTGAATGAACCTGGCGATAAGCCATAAGAAAGCCCAACGTCAGGAAGCTGATAAAAAGGAGGAAAGGCATGTCGGTCAAAAAAATAGCAGTCATTGGTGCTGGCGTACTCGGCCTGTCCGTGGCCCGCTCCCTGGCGCAACAGGGAGCAAAAGTCACTGTTTTTGAGCGTAGCCATGTGGGGGCGGGGACAAGCAGCACGACTTTTGCCTGGATTAATTCAAATGGCAAAACACCAGAAAGTTATCATCATCTCAATGCGCTGGCGATTGACGAGCATATCCGGCTACAACAGGAACGGACCACAGAAGGTCATTGGCTAAAAGCGACTGGGACTTATGAATGGGCGGCTGGTGCGCCAGAGCAAAAACGGTTAGAAGACCGGGTTAGCCGTCTTTTGGAACTGAACTATCCTGTTCAGAACCTTTCCGCAGATGAACTTAAGCGCAAAGTTCCTGAAATCCGCGTGGGATCTCATGCGGGAGATATCTGGTATTTTCCAGGTGAATGCTTACTGGTACCTTCCATTTTTATGGCATGGCTGGTGTCCGAGCTTCATGTCTATAACTCCGAATTGAAAACACAAAGCGAAGTGACAGAGTTAACTGAAGAAAAAAATAGGGCAGAGATAAGCCTTGCCAATGGCGAACGTTGGCAGGGAGACAGTATAGTCATTGCGGCGGGAAGATGGTCTGCCGAACTTGCTTCGCTACTTGGGCAGCAACTGGCAATGATCGATCCGAACCAGCCAAATAAAATCGCATGTGGTTTTCTGGGCTATACGCGCCCGGTGTTAACCCAGTTACAGGCGAATTTAATCACGCCAGGGTTAAATGTCCGGCCAGAAGGAGGGGGGCGATTACTGCTTCAGTGTCCTGACCTCGACGGCTTTGCCAATCCTGCAAACCCGGCACCGGTAGATAGCTACATCGGTGAAGAAATGCACAAAAGGCTACGGAAGCTATTTAATAATATGGAAATGGCACAGCTGGAACGTATAGCTGTTGGGCAGCGTTCCCGACCGGCAGATGGACTTCCAGGACTTGGTTATATCTCTGCTAAGCGACGGATCTACCTCATGGTGACGCACAGTGGCATGACACTGGGGCCGTTGATCGGACGGCTTTG
This sequence comes from Kosakonia sp. S57, assembly GCF_016516575.1. Classification (NCBI taxonomy): domain Bacteria; kingdom Pseudomonadati; phylum Pseudomonadota; class Gammaproteobacteria; order Enterobacterales; family Enterobacteriaceae; genus Kosakonia; species Kosakonia sp. S57. The sequence continues at coordinate 183,982 of NZ_JACVUL010000005.1, forward strand.
CGCGGAAGAGATTCTCCACGACAGGCGTTCTTCACTTTTGAGTGATTTCTCTCCTGAAAGATTACTTGGGAAAACGGCAAAGGATTTTCCTGCTTTTGCTACGTTACATTTCCCGGCCGCACAGTAATTTTTCAGTCGATGTTCACCACTGAAATGAGGATCAGAAAGCTAATAAACCAGATCCTGTTCAGCGGCATTAACAAAAAGCCTGTCCAACATGGGCAGGCCTGAAGCGTTTAAGCTTGCAAAAATACGACAAGGTGTGTGATGTCAGGCTATATCTGGCCATTATAGCCCGCGTACGCATTGGTTACAGTCAGCCAGAACGCCTTCTGAAGAGGAACATCACTACCCAATAGTATCATTTTTTTATGGGTGTGTTATGTTATTTTATAACATCCAGGCTCATGTTCCGCATACCGAAAGTTAACTGGTTGTTATGCGTTTTCTCATACTGTAGTTTCAGAGGAAGATTTAACAAGAGGTTAACATGAAAATCAGTAAGATAGTTGCATTCTCCCTGACAATGGCTTCGACTCCGGCTCTGGCATTTCAGGCGAAAGATACGACTGGTTTAGATCTTTCAGGAAAGCAGTTGCGCACAACAGAAGACAACATCATTAGTAACTTTTACAGCCAGCATAGTAGTCAGTTCCAGACGACGACCTTAGGAACCTGTGCTGCTGTGGCAGTAGCTGGATGCAATTGCCCTTTCTGTTCAATGTTGCGTAGTCAAAAACTTTGAGAGAGTTAAATAAATATATTACTTGTATGGGCCGAAATCTGAAAAGTTTCTGATGTAATTAGCAAGAGCAGTAAATGCTGTAAAGCGAGGTTAAAAAAATGAAAGGGAATTTGATATTCATGGATGTGATTCTCAGGATAAATTCAAAAAGATTATTAAAGCCAGAAAGTAGATCTGCTATCAGCAGATCTACTGTGAAAGGCGTTGTTAGGTTTTACAAGTATTAATGAGCGTGGTCATCCTCATGATGATGAGCTTCATGATCGTGATGTTCACCATGTACTTTTCCTGAACCGCCGACTGCAACAATATTAAATGGCTGCCCTTCGACACTAATTTCACTGGTCTTTTTAAAAGAAGTAGCGTCTAACACAATAATTTTACTTTTCAACGGATCGGTAACGTAAATTTTATTGTCAGCGACTGCGATTCTCGGCCGCGGATCATTCCAGTGGCCATCCATTGAATAGGGATCAGTGACACGCACTGACTGCGAAATTTCCCCTTTCAGGACATCTATTTGATTAAGCTTTCCGTCTTCTGTAAACACATAGGCGAATTTCGCGCGTACCGGGTCTACAACGAAATGGACTCGACGGGTAGGCAACTGAATCAAACGGAAGCTATCCGATTCGGTAGGGTCAACCAGAATAATTCGGTCTGGCCCATAATTACCGATAAAATATTGCATTCCCTTACCACCGATCAAGGTGGATGTGCTTCCCTCTGGCAACGTTTTCGCGTAGGGAAGGTGCCTGATAACCGGTGCCGCATTTTTTTGCGTAATCAGCAGGAGGCCGGTCTCACATGATAGGGCGAAAGTATCACCCGAGCCGGCTGAACCGTGAAGTCCGGGGCATAGGGCATCATCACCCACTTTTTTACCTTGCAGGTCCACCACGCGAGCGCCGACAGGTCGTTTTGAAGCATCATCAGGGTTGGGAATGGATACGACAGCATAATTATCGTAAGGAACAGCAACGCCGTGATGTGGCGCAACAACATTTACTTTAGTTATATTCTTCTGACCTTTAAGAACGGCGCTTTCACCCAGGATTTGCGCGCTATCTTCCCCGTCAAACCACTGGGCAATTTTGCCCTGACGTTCAACAAAATGACCAGGTTTTTTACCCGTTAGTTCCAGCGGTAATAGTTTTGGAGCGTCAATATCAATGTCTGCATGATCTCCGTGATCATGGAAAGCAATACCTGAAGCGATTGTGGATACTACGCCAGCACTACCCTGGATAGCGAAAATTGTGGCACCACTTTCGCTGCGAGATAAATTTGCAGGGCCTTTAACATTAAATGTTGCGAGCTTATCTCCATCCAGTGCATCAATAACATTCACAACGGGTTTATCATGATCGGCGACGAACAGACGCCATGCGGTTACGTCTTCATCTGCGAAAGCAGGCATCACAGAAAGGCCCAAAAGCAGCGTTGAGATTGAAGTAGATAATAAGCGTTTCTTCATAATGTTCTCCATCATATATAAAACTGATCGGCGGGTATTTATGGCTGGGTATTACGGCTATTGCTCGCCGCTGTCGCAATCGCCGTTACGTTATGTTCCATCATTTCCAGGTAGGTAGAAGCCGGTCCTCCTGGCTCTGACAAGGCATCTGTATAAAGCACGCCAGCCACGTTAAGGCCAGCTTCTTTGGCAATTTGTTCAACCAGACGTGGATTGGAAATATTTTCAGAAAAAACCGCGGATGCGTTATTTTCTTTAATTTTCTTAAGGATGCCGGCAACGTCAGCGGCAGAGGCCTCTGATTCGGTGGATATACCCTGAGGGGAAAGGAAATGTATACCATATGCCTGTTCAAAATATTTGAATGCATTATGGCCTACGACGACAGTACGCTTTTCCTGTGGAATCGTAGCGACAGTCTTAATAATTTTATTTTCCAGAGCCGCAAGTTTTTCATCATAAATACGGGCATTAGCCTGATAAAAATCACAATTACTTTTATCTTGTGCACAAAAGGCTTCTGCAATATTTTTCACGTATATTCTGGCATTCCCTACTGATTGCCAGGCATGTGGATCAAACGGTGCAGCATGAAAGACCGCTTTACCGTCATAAAAGTGATAGTGTCCGCCGGCCGGGTCCTGGAGAATATTTGCTCCTTTTGTTGTTTCAATTACCGGTGCGGAAGTTTCACTTGCCTCGATCAACCGTGAAATAAAGCCTTCAAGTTGTAAACCATTTACAAGTATGACATCCGCTTTAGACATAGCGATCGCGTCAGCAGGAGAGGGCTCATAAACATGAGCATCGCCATTAGGGCCGACAATAGTACGCAGTTCGATGCGATCCCGACCGATGTTTTTTGCCATATCGCCAATAACAGAAAAGCTTGCTATGACATTAATTTTCGCTTTCGCCGGGAAAGTAAAAAATAAAAAAAGCATAGATGTCGTCAGGATGCATAAAGATATAAAACCGGGTTTTCTCATTAAATAATTTCCTCGATTTGTAGTGAAAAGATTAACGAAGTTTTTTTAAGCGGATGTTTTTCACCATCATGGCCGCAGCAGAGACAAGATACATAATTCCCACAGATAATATGATTGACGGTCCTGAAGGGAGTGAAAAATGAAATGAAAATAACAAACCGCTTATACATGCAAGCATTCCTGTCAGGACAGAGGCTACGCACATTGTTGCTACACGTCTCGTCCAGAAACGAGCCGTCACAGCTGGCAAGACCATTACCCCGACAGAGAGTAAAGTGCCGAGCGCCTGAAAACCAGCGACAAGATTCAGTACCACCAGGGCCAGGAAAATAAAATGGACTGGCGATCCCAATCGTGAAACTGAGCGAAGAAATAAAGGGTCAAGGCACTCAGCAATAAGTGCGCGCCAGAATATAGAAACCAGCAGAAGTGTGAGCAGCGCGACAGAGAAAATTAACAACAGCGCTTCGTGATTGAGTGCAAGCACAGTTCCAAACAGGACATGCATAAGATCCACGCTTGAGCCTCGAAGCGATACAATGAGCACGCCGACGGCGAGTGAGATTAAATAAAAAGCCGCCATTGAAGCGTCTTCTTTTTGCACTGTTAAGCGGGAAACCGCCCCTGCAAAAATAGCGACTATCAGCCCTGCGACAAGCCCACCAATAGTCATCGGTAATATATCTAATCCGTAGAGTAAGAAGCCAAATGCAGCACCGGGCAAGATAGCATGTGACATGGCATCACCAACCAGACTCATACGGCGTAATGTTAAAAAAACGCCAACCGGGCAAGCGCTTAAACAAAGCAGAAATGAACCATAAAGCGCCCGGCGCATAAAACCGAAGCCGACAAAAGGTGCTAGAACCCATTCATGAAGCCAGCTCATGAATGTGTAGCCTCATGTTGCCCAGGTAAAGCACCTGCTGTGCCCATATTCTGTGTCGGTAGAAGTGAGGTATGGCGCAGAACTTGTTCTGTTTCGTCCCATGCCACTAATTCACCGTTTAACAAAATGGCCTGTGGAAAATGATTTCTAACCAGACCGATATCATGCATGACAGCTAAGACAGTACGTTTCTGAGCATGCCAGCGGTTTATTAGCACAAGCAAGTCATCAATAGTAGTGGCGTCAATGGCATTAAAAGGCTCATCAAGCAAGATGATGTTTGCCTGTTGAAGAATGACCCGTGCGAAGAGCGCGCGTTGAAGCTGCCCCCCGGATAATGCACTAATCTGTCTTTTTTCAAACCCTGCTAATCCTACTGACTCCAGTGCATCAGTAAGCCGTTTACGATCCTCAATTCTGTGATGACGGAATAACCCTCTTTCAGGCCATAAACCCAGGGCAACTAAATCTGAAACAGTTGCAGGGAAAGTGCGATCCAATTCCGATATTTGTGGCAGATAGGCAATGCGCGCCTTTGGTTCTACGGTACAGGAGCCACTTAACGGAGCCAGAATCCCTGCGATACCTTTAAGCAGTGTTGACTTACCAGAACCGTTAGGGCCAATGATGGCTGTAAGGGAGCCTTTTTGTATCGTCCCGGTAATATTTTGTATCGCAGGTAAACCCTCATAACCCAGCGCCAGATTTGCAAAACGCAAAGAGTAGTCGTGCATGACATCCATTCCACATAATTAGTTACTTTTTGGAACGTTATAACATAACAATTGCAATGTAAACGTTTAATCGATTTTTTGATATGGAACGTGCATGTACGAAGCCAGGCTTAAGGTAGCGCTAAAATTGATAATCGTTTCAGCGAGTAAGAGAAAACATAAAAGGCTAAGGTTAATTCCTTCAGATAACAGCGAGATTAAATATTTGATACCTGGGGAATGTTGGGAGGATCAAGCTGTTGCCATAAAAAATGGTGCCCAAAAGGGCACCAGATGTATCAGGTACCGATTATCCCGCCATTCGATTTAGTGATAACGACTGTTGAAGAACGTGGTCGTCCGTCTGATCTTGAATCTGGCCAGTTGGAGATAGCCCGAGGGTTGCTCGGATCGGTAATGTCGTCGCCGCCTTCGCCGGGATGCTGGATATTAATAAACAGCGTACGGTTGTCCGGCGTAAAGGCGATACCGGTAATTTCACACCCGCGTGGCCCGGTCAAAAAGCGGCGATACTCATTGGTACCGGGCAGGGTCGCCACCATCTGGTTATTTCCCATCCCTTCATACGCTTTTTTATTAATCGTACTGGAGGAGACATCGGTCTGGATCCACAGCACGCCGCGGTGATCGAAGGAGAGCCCATCAGGGCTACCGAATTCTGCCCCCTGCATGGAGCCTTTCGCTTTAGGATCGTCACTGTCAGTACGCCCGGCAAGCACCAGAATATCCCACGTAAATTTCGCTGAGGCGGGGTCTGCGCTCTCTTCGCGCCAGTGCATGATGTGGCCGAACTGGTTGTTGGCGCGTGGGTTGGCTGCGTCTACCGTGGCCTTGCCCTCTTTACCGCGATCGGAATTGTTGGTGAGCGTGCAATACACGCTGCCTTTCGCATGGGTATCAACGGCTATCCATTCCGGGCGATCCATTTTTGTTGCGCCCACCGTATCGGCAGCAAGGCGCGTTTTGATCAGAAGATCACCCTGGTTGTCGAAACCATTGCTTTGATCAAGGCCATCTTCACCGAAGATCAGCGGCAGCCAGTCGCCGGAACCGTCGTCATTGAATCTGGCGACATAGAGCGTACCTGACTCCAGCAACTTCATATTTGCCTTGCGATCGGCAGGGTCATATTTATTCTCGGAGATGAATTTATAGATGTATTCAAATTTCTGATCGTCGCCCATATAGACCACAACGCGATTATCCCCCGCCAGCGTCACGGCGGCACCTTCATGCTTAAAGCGACCTAATGCGGTATGTTTGCGCGGTGTGAAGGTCGGATCGTAGGGGTCAATCTCCACCACCCAGCCAAAGCGGTTTGGCTCGTTGGGCGTTTTATCGACGCTGAAACGTTCGTCAACCTCGTTCCAACGGTAGGATTCATCGCTATCGCTAATGCCGTAGCGCTTCTCCAGCACGTTACGCGGCGCTTTTTTAACAAAAATATCTGACCAGTTCTCTTCACAGGTCAAGTACGTCCCCCACGGGGTTTGACCATTGGCGCAGTTTTGCATGGTGCCCAGTACCACTTCGCCTTGCGGATCGGCGGCGGTTTTCATCAACGCCTGATGACGCGCCGGACCGCTCAGTTGCATGGGGGTATTGACGGTAATGCGACGAGCAAAGCTGGAGGGACGGACCACCTGCCAGCCCACGTTATCTTTTTTCACCTCGATAACTGATATACCCATCGCATTCTGACCCTTACGGGCCTTATCAAGATCCCAGTTGGCGGTACCGTCTTTAAACAGCATGCCGTTATCAATGTACTCATGGTTGAGCGCTAGCAGACCGTGTGCTGGGTTCTCTTCGCCCTGCGGCAGGCTAAACCAGGCCATGCCGTCATGGTGCATACCGGCCTGCGCCGCCTGTTCGTCGGTAGTGTTGCTGGCGTCGAATTTAAATTCCGGCAGATTACCCTTTATGCCCACAGCATCGCCCCAGCGATAAAACGGACGGGCTATATAGCCTTCCGGCACGGTGACAGTGTCTGCGATCGAAACGGGAATGCTGGTGAAGCCCAGCGACACCGCTTTAGATAATGCTGAGGGATTTGCCTTCGCCGCGAAGGCGTTTTCTGGCTTGACTAGATAAGGAAAGGAGACGGCAGCGCCCGCCACCATTCCCATTTGCAGAAAGCGGCGACGGGACATAAAAGCGCTGACTACCTCAGAAAAGACGGGGTTCACGCTGTGATTACTGATCTCATCGCTGTGCTCCTTTTTAAACACCGATTTAAGAGGTCTGCTCATATCGTTTTCCTGTAATTTCCATAGATTTGCGGGGCAATACAGGACAGTTTAAAAAATATTTGTTACAAATTTATAACATCAAAAATAACGGAGGTTCAGGTGAAATAGTTCACTGGCATTTTTGTATTACTGATAAATAAAGCCGTTCCCACATAAGCGGAGACGGCTTCATTATACTAACAATTCAGCGGTTCTCCTGAACCATCATATAAGGCGACACATATGCTTTTCTGCATATATCCAGATAGTCCGACCACCACTGCATCATCGCCTTGCGGGCTTCCAGATGTTCTGCCTTGTGAATATAAGCCATGCGCACGGTATTACGCTCCTGATGACTCATCTGGCGTTCTACTGCGTCTTTTGCCCATAAACCCGATTCCATCAGCGCACTGCATGCCATCGCCCGAAAGCCGTGTCCACAGATATCCTTTTTCGTGTCGTAGCCCATCACCCGCAATGCCTTGTTGACCGTGTTTTCACACATTGGCTTATACGGGTTATGGTCTCCGGGGAAGACCAGTTCATTATTACCGGTGATATCTTTAATCTGTTTAAGAATGGCGATGGCCTGTTCTGAGAGGGGGACGATATGCGGCATTCGCATTTTGGCCCCGCGCCCGGAATAACGCACGCCAATAATGGGTTCTCGCGTCGCGGGTATCGTCCAGACCCGGTTTGTGAAATCAATCTCTGACCAGCGGGCGAAACGCAGTTCACTGGAGCGAATGAACACATACAGCATCAGCAGGACGGCCAATCGCGTCAGTTCACGGCCCTGATGATATGCCTCAATACGTTCAAGCAGTTCAGGCAGCCGCTCCAGTGGCAGGGCAGGATAGTGCCGTCTGACAGGAGGTGTGGTCGCGCCGCCAAGGTTTACTGCCGGGTTCATATCGATTAACCCCTGATGGACCGCATGGCGCATTATGTTACTCAGATGCTGCCGCGTGCGGGATGCAACTTCCAGCAGACCTTTTTCCTCGATCCCTTTCAGCAGGTCAATGAAATGACGGGGTTTAAGTTCTGATACAGGCAGGTTCCCGATGACCGGAAAGATGTGATTGTTCAGGCTGGCAAGCAGACGGTCAGCGGTATTCTGCGACCATTTCCGGTTACTTTTATGCCACGCCAGCGCCACGTTTTTAAAAACTTTATCCGGTGTTCGTGAGCCACGTTCAGCAGCCCGCTGCTGTACCGGGTTGATATTCAGCGCCAGCATTTTACGGACACCTTCACGCTGCTGTCGCGCATCAGAGAGGGAGACGGCAGGATAGGCACCCAGCGCAATGCGCGATTCTTTACCGTTAATACGGTACTTGAGATACCAGTGACGTGAGCCACCCGGCTTGACCAGCAGATACAGACCGTGGGAATCGGAGACTTTAAAAGGTTTATCAGAAGGCTTGAGAGTGCGGATTTTCGCGTCGGTAAGGGACATATGGGGGTCACTCCATTATCGAACTAACCTGACCCCAGATTTGACCACCAATTTTTCCCGATGCGGAGGGTAAAATCAAAATGCACCGGGAAGACTTTTCACGCTAACCTGTTGAACCAACATCATATAATGATTCGCAAGGATGCATGAAAACAGGAAATTGGCTCCTCTGACTGGACTCGAACCAGTGACATACGGATTAACAGTCCGCCGTTCTACCGACTGAACTACAGAGGAATCGTGTGAACGGGGCGCATATTATCGATGACCATCGGCCTTGTCAAAGGGTGGATTGCAGTGAGATGACCGTTTGCTGACAAATTGGGCAATCTGTTCATCCCGCGCCCATTTGCGCCGCTTTTGGCGCTGTTTTGCACCGCGTTGGTGCAAATTACCCCTTATGGGGCATAAGCAAACCGCTGTTTCATCCTCTATTTATCCCATAGCGATTAGAAAGGCTTATTATCCAGCCGCTTAACTCTCCTTTTATTCATCTCAGGAAATGTGGCAAGCATATTGCAACTCTCCCAACATCATCACTCTTAGCGTTGGCATGGGTAATCCTTACAGGAGGCAAAATGAACTTAAGACGCCTGAAGTACTTCGTAAAAATCGTCGATATTGGCAGCCTGACGCAGGCCGCTGAAGTGTTACATATTGCGCAGCCTGCGCTGAGCCAGCAGGTCGCAACGCTGGAAGGCGAGATGGATCAACAGTTGCTGATCCGCACCAAGCGCGGCGTCACGCCGACGGAAGCGGGCAAGATCCTCTATACCCATGCGCGCACCATTCTGCGCCAGTGTGAACAAGCGCAGCTGGCGGTGCACAACGTCGGCCAGACACTGCGCGGCCAGGTATCGATTGGCCTCGCGCCCGGCACTGCGGCATCTTCGGTGACCATGCCGCTACTGCAAGCAGTGCGCGCCGAGTTGCCGGAAGTGACCGTTTATCTGCATGAAAATAGCGGCACGGTGCTGAACGACAAATTGTTGAACGGCCAGCTCGATATGGCAGTGCTCTACGAGCGCGCGCCGGGTGCCGGGATTAATAGCCTGCCGCTGCTGAAAGAGGATCTCTACCTCGTCGGCACGCGGGATTGCCCGGGGCAGAGCGTCGATCTGGCGGCGGTTGCTGAACTCAATCTCTTCCTGCCGCGCGATTACAGTGCCGTGCGTTTACGGGTGGATGAAGCCTTCTCTCTGCGCCGCCTGACGGCGAAGATCATCGGTGAGATTGAGTCGATTGCCACTCTGACGGCGGCGATTGCCAGCGGAATGGGCGTGACGGTGCTGCCGGAATCCGCCGCGCGCTCGCTCTGTAGCGCCACAAACGGCTGGATGGCGCGCATCACCACGCCATCAATGAGCCTGCCGTTGTCGCTGAATGTCTCCGCACGCGGCAGCATGTCACCACAGGCGCAAGCGGTGAAAGACATTCTGCTGTCGCTGGTCAGCCGCCCGACGATGGAGAACCGCGAGCTGCAACTGGCAAGCTAGTCTTTATTCCTTAAAAGTATAAGTTGCTGGTTTTTATTATTTGTTCTGCCTGGCCGCAGACTTTAACAATAACGTCATGATTGATGGGCCAGGAGCGAAGGGTGAACTTCCAGCAACTTAAAATTATCCGTGAGGCGGCGCGGCGGGATTACAACCTGACGGAAGTCGCCAACATGCTGTATACGTCGCAGTCCGGCGTGAGTCGACATATCCGCGAGCTTGAAGAGGAGCTGGGGATTGAGATCTTTATTCGCCGCGGCAAGCGATTACTGGGCATGACCGAGCCGGGCAAAGCGCTGCTGGTGATTGCCGAGCGCATTCTTAACGAGGCGAGCAACGTCCGCAGGCTCGCCGACCTCTTCACTAATGACACCTCCGGTGTTTTGACCATCGCAACCACCCATACGCAGGCGCGCTATAGCCTGCCGTCGGTAATCAAATCCTTCCGCGCGCTCTTTCCTGAGGTTCGCCTTGAGCTTATCCAGGGGACGCCGCAGGAGATTGAAACCCTGCTGCATAACGGCGGCGCAGATATCGGTATCGCCAGCGAGCGCTTAAGCAATGACAGCGCGCTGGTCGCTTTCCCGTGGTTCCGCTGGCATCACAGCCTGCTGGTACCGCAGGATCATCCGCTGGCGCAGGCCTCGCCGCTGACGCTGGAGGATATCTGCCGCTGGCCGCTTATCACCTATCGTCAGGGCATCACCGGGCGCTCGCGCATTGATGAAGCTTTTTCCCGCAAAGGGTTAATTCCCGACGTGGTGCTGAGCGCGCAGGACTCCGATGTGATCAAAACCTATGTCGAGTTGGGTCTCGGCGTCGGGCTGGTGGCGGAGCAGTCCAGCGGTGAGCATGAAACGGGGAAACTGGTGCGCCTCGATACCCGGCACCTTTTCGATGCCAATACCGTCTGGTTGGGCTTAAAGCGCGGTCAGTTGCAGCGCAACTATGTCTGGCGCTTTATTGAACTCTGTAATGCCGGGTTGTCGGTCGATGAGATCAAACGCCAGGTGATGGAGCCGGATGAAGCGGCGATTGATTACCAGATTTAACGCCAAAAAAAGCCTGCGCAGACGCAGGCTTTTTTATCGGATTAGTGCGGCTGCGGCCTGATAAATATCGCTGTCACCGCTGAGAGCAAGCAACCCATCATCAGGTAGATCGCCACGCTGTGCCACTCACCGCCGGAGAAGGTTAAAAGCGCGGCGGCGATAAACGGTGTAAAGCCACCGCCGACCACGCTTGCGACCTGATACCCGACACCCGCGCCGCTGTAGCGGTAACCTGCGCCAAACATCTCGGTGAACATCGGCTGTTGGACGCAGACCACCATATCGTGGGCGATATTCGCCAGCAAAATGGAGAAGATAACTACGCCAAGAATAGAGCGTGCTTCGAGCGCCATAAAGAAGGGGAAGGCGCTCATAGCCCCGAGCAGGGCACCGGTAATATAGATACGCCGACGCCCGAAGCGATCTGCCATCCAGGCGAAGAGCGGGATAGTAAAGCAGCTGACGCCGCCCACCAGCAGCCCGATATTGAGAAATAGCTCGCGCGGCATGCCCAGGTTTTGCGTGGAGTAGTTAAGCGCAAAGGCGGTGACGATATACATGGTCAGCAGTTCGCACAGCCGCAGGGCGATAATCTTAAGAAACGCGCCCGGATGGCGAACCAGCGCTTCAAACACCGGCGGGCGGGTTTTCGCCTCAGTAGGTTTTTCTGCCTGCGCGCGTTCAAACTCGACCGACTCTTCCATGCCATTACGCACCCACAGCGCGCCAAGCACCAGCACAATGCTGAACAGGAACGGCAGACGCCAGCCCCAGCTCAGGAACTGCTCATCGGTGGTCAGCGTGCTGATCAGCGAAACCAGCCCGGTAGAGAGCAGCAGGCCGACGCCATAGCCCACCTGAATGCCGCTACTATAAAAGGCTTTCTTACCGGCCGGAGCGCTCTCCACCGCCAGCAGCGCCGCGCCGCCCCATTCACCGCCAACGGCGAAGCCCTGAATGGCGCGCAGAGTCACCAGCAATACCGGCGCCCACCAGCCAATGGTGGCGAAAGAGGGGAGTATGCCAATGCAGGCGGTGGCAATGCCCATCATCCAGACGGTCATCATCAACATCCGCTTACGTCCTAAGCGGTCGCCGAAATGGCCGAAGACGATGCCGCCGAGTGGGCGGAACAGAAAGCCGACGCCAAAGGTAGCAAAAGCGGCAAGCGTGCCCATTGCCGGGTCGATCTGCGGGAAAAATTCGCTGTTAAACACCAGCGCGGCGGTGATGCCGTAGAGTAAAAAATCGAACCAGTCGACCACGGCGCCCGCAAAGCTGCCCCATGCAGCGCGGCGTGCGCGGTGGGAGGATGGGGTCTGCTCATCGGGTCGGGGGGGAATGAGTGTGGAGTCCATAGCTGTCCTGTCTGTTCCTTACATCTTGCAATTTTTTATTATTAAAACCAGGGAAAGGATTACTCACATTGTATGCGGCAAAATTAAGGCCGCCCTTGAGACTACAGCGACAGCCCGCGTGAGAAAACCCTTTTACACAGATGTCGTACCTGACGGCGTTAAATGGTCTGATCCTGCGCCTGGTATATCCTTAACAATTCCCGCTATAATCCGGGAAATTTGTTAACGGATTCAGAAGCGAAAATGGCAAAACTTACCTTACAAGAGCAGCTCCTGCAGGCGGGGCTGGTCAACAGCAAAAAGATGGCAAAAGTGCAGCGCACGGCGAAGAAGTCCCGCGTGCAGGCGCGTGAGGCGAGAGAAGCGGTAGAAGAGAACAAAAAGGCGCAGCTTGAGCGTGATAAACAGCTCAACGAGCAGCAGAAGCAGGCGACGCTCGCCAAAGAGTATAAAGCGCAGGTGAAGCAGTTGATTGAGATGAACCGCATCACCATCAGCAGAGGTGATATCAACTTCAACTTCACCGATAACAACCTGATCAAAAAAATCGTCGTCGATAAGGTGACGCAGGCGCAGCTGATTAGCGGCCGTCTGGCGATTGCCCGTCTGATGACGGAAAACCGCAGCGAGCCGGAGTACGCAATTATTCCTGCAAGCGTGGCTGATAAAATTGCCCAGCGCGATGCCGACAGCATTGTGCTCAACAGTGCACTGAGCCAGGAAGCGCAGGATGAAGACGATCCGTATGCCGACTTCAAAGTGCCTGACGATCTGATGTGGTAAGGCGCGCAGAAGAATATCGGGCCAAAAGCGTGGTCTGCGCGGGCAATGTGCTTTACACTGCGCGCGGCAAAAATAGCACAGAACAACGAGTCAACAGGCGGTAAGGCGATGAACGGAAAAATCACAACCTGGTTTAAAGAGAAAGGTTTTGGATTTATCAAAGATGAGAACGGTGAGAACCGCTATTTCCATGTGATCAAGGTCGCCAACCCAGAGCTGATTAAAAAAGATGCGGCGGTGACGTTTGAACCCACCACCAACAATAAAGGCCTCTCGGCCTATGCGGTAAAAGTGGTGCCGGACAGCAAGTATATTTTTATCGCTGGCGAGCGCCTGAAGCTCACCTCGATCAAATCTTATGTTGTCTTCAACGAAGAAGTGCCTGCTGATACCCGTATCGATAAAGAGAGCCCTGTGCTCTCGGTCGGCGTGCTGATGAGCAGCATCCGGCCAAAATCCGATATCAAGCCAGGGGAGATGCGTACGCTGAAAAAGCTGGCGATCACCACCTTCCAGGGGTCAACGCTTATCTTTACGGAAGATGAGATCGATATCGACGCGACGGTGAAACTGCTTAAAGTTTGACGTTATCTGCTGCTTTTAAGGATCCCTTATGAACCACGATATTCCGCTGAAGTTTTATGACATCGCCGATGAGTATTCGACGGAGTCCGCGACGCCGGTGAGCGAGTCCGAGCGTGACGCGGTGGCGCACTACTTCCAGCTGCTGCTGACCCGCTTGTCCAACAATGAAGAGATCAGCGAAGAGGCGCAGCAAGAGATGGCCCGCGAAGCCGGCCTCAAAGAGAGCCGCATTGATGAGATCGCAAACTTCCTCAATGCGTGGGGCAACGAGTAACGCGGCATAATCCGCGATTTTCGCTGCTCATAAACGCAAAAAGCCCGCATATCATGCGGGCTTTTTCTTTAACGGTATCAGGTACCGATAATGCCGCCGTCGGATTTGGTGATCACCACCGTGGAGGAGCGCGGTCGGCCGTCGGCTTTGAAATCCGGCCAGTTGGAGATGGCGTGCGGATTATTGGGATCGGTGATGTCATCACCGCCTTCACCGGGATGCTGGATATTGATAAACAGCGTGCGGTTGTCCGGTGTAAAGGCGATACCGGTAATTTCACACCCGCGCGGCCCGGTCAGGAAGCGACGATAATCATTGCTCCCCGGAATGGTTGCCACCATCTGGTTATTGCCCATCCCTTCATAGGCTTTTTTATTGATGGTGCTGGAGGAGACATCGGTCTGGATCCAGAGCACGCCGCGATGATCGAAGGAGAGCCCGTCCGGGCTGCCAAACTCCGCGCCTTTCATCGAGCCTTTTACTTTCGGGTCATCACTGTCCGTGCGCCCGGCGAGCACCAGGATATCCCACTTAAATTTGGCTGACGCCGGATCGGCGTTCTCTTCGCGCCAGTGCATGATATGGCCGAACTGGTTATTGGCGCGCGGGTTGGCCGCATCCACCGGCGCTTTACCCTCTTTACCGCGATCGGAGTTGTTGGTTAGCGTGCAGTAGACGCTGCCTTTCGCGTGGGTATCGACCGCGATCCACTCCGGGCGATCCATTTTGGTTGCGCCTACCTTATCGGCAGCAAGGCGGGTCTTGATCAGCAGATCGCCCTGGTTGTCGAAGCCGTTGCTTTGATCAAGCCCGTTTTCGCCGAAGATCAGCGGCAGCCAGTCGCCGGAGCCATCTTCATTAAATTTGGCGACGTAGAGCGTGCCGGACTCCAGAAGATTCATATTCGCCTTGCGATCGCTCGGGTCATATTTGTTCTCAGAGATGAATTTATAGATATATTCAAACTTCTGGTCGTCGCCCATATAGACCACCACGCGGTTATCCGCCGCCAGCGTTACCGCAGCGCCTTCATGCTTGAAGCGGCCCAAAGCGGTATGTTTGCGCGGCGTCGAGGTCGGCTCGTAAGGGTCAATCTCCACCACCCAGCCAAAGCGGTTTGGCTCGTTGGGGGTTTTGTCGACGCTAAAGCGCTCATCCACTTCGTTCCAGCGGTAGGACTCATCGCTGTCGCTGATGCCGTAGCGCTTCTCCAGCGCGTTGAGCGGCGCTTTTTTGACAAAAATATCTGACCAGTTCTCTTCGCAGGTGAGGTAGGTGCCCCATGGCGTACGACCATTGGCGCAGTTTTGCATGGTGCCCAGCACCTGTTCACCCTGCGGATCGGCCGCGGTTTTCATCAGCGGCTGGTGACGCGCCGGGCCGCTCAGCTGCATCGGCGTATTAACAGTAATGCGGCGCGCAAAGCTGGAGGGGCGAACCACCTGCCAGCCGGCTTCCGCTTTTTTCACCTCGATAACCGACACGCCCATCGCGTTTTGCCCTTTACGTGCCTTATCGAGATCCCAGTTGGCGGTCCCGTCTTTGAACAGCATGCCGTTATCAATGTACTCATGGTTGAGCGCCAGCAGACCGTGCGCCGGGTTCTCTTCGCCCTGCGGCAGGCTAAACCACGCCATACCGTCATGGTGCATACCGGCCTGCGCCGCCTGCTCATCGGTGGTGTTGCTGGCGTCGAATTTAAATTCCGGCAGATTGCCCTTTAAGCCCACGGCATCGCCCCAGCGATAGAAGGGATGGGCGATGTAGCCTTCCGGTACCGTGACGTTATCGGCGGTCGAGACGGGAATGCTGGTAAAGCCGAGCGACATCGCTTTCGTTAAGGCGGACGGTTTCGGCATCGCCGCGAAGGCGTTTTCTGGCATCAGTAAAGAGGGGAATGAGACCGCAGCGCCGGCGACCATCCCCATTTGCAGAAAGCGGCGGCGTGACATAAACGCGCTGACCACCTCTGAAAACGCGGCGTTGTGGCTTGGGTTACTGATCTCATCGCTGTGCTCTTGTTTGAACACCGATTTAAGGGGTCTGCTCATATTGTTTTCCTGTGATTTCCATAGGCTTGCATCGCAATGGAGAGCAGTCTAAAAAACTTTTGTTACAAATTTATAACGTTTGAGGCACAGCGGCTTAGTAAGTCGTGTTTGGCTGGGGGAGGGTAAAGAATAAAAAGCAAAAAGCCCGCTAAAAAGCGGGCTTCTTAAATTTGGCTCCTCTGACTGGACTCGAACCAGTGACATACGGATTAACAGTCCGCCGTTCTACCGACTGAACTACAGAGGAATCGTGTGAACGGGGCGAATACTACTGACCCCGTACTTTAGTGTCAACACTAAATTTAACATGCTGATTCAATTGGCTAATTAACATCCAGGACTGTAATTAATGCACCGGATTCGTCTCTTCGCCGTAGCTTCCTGGCTGATCGCGCAGGCGGCTTAAGGGATCCTGCTGATAGAAGTGGCAGAAGCGCTGCCACAGGGCAGGGAAACGCGGGGCAAACAGTTCTGGCGCGCTAAAGAAATACTCTGACAGCACCGCAAAACACTCGGCGGGGTCGGTGGCGGCATAGGCATCAATGCTGGAGGCGCTTTCGCCGACGAGATCGATCTCATCCTGAATATTCTCCATGGCGGCACGCAGATCGTGCTCCCAGCCCGCCACATCGCGCAGCGGGATCAGCGGAATGCCGCTGGCGCGATCGCCGTTGCGCATATCAAGCTTGTGCGCCACTTCATGAATAATCAGGTTGTAACCGGAGGCATCAAAGGAGTCCTGAATGTCGAGCCAGTTAAGCACGATAGGGCCCTGCTGCCAGCTCTGCCCGGAGTGGACCATGCGCTGGTTATGTACGAGGCCGAAATCGTCCTCCCACTCATCATCAACGATAAAAGGGGCAGGGTAGATCAGCACTTCGTGAAAGCCATCCAGCCATTCAAGGCCCAGCTCCAGCACCGGCAGGCAAAACAGCAGGCTGATGCGCGCGCTTTTCAGCGCGTCCAAATCGAATCCCTGTAGTGCCACCAGGCGCTTTTGCTGCAAAAAACGGTCGGCCAGCTGAACCAGTCTGTTTTGCTCGTCGGGCGATAAATTCGCTAATACGGGGACTTTTAACGCATCTTGCCAGGGAAGATCTGCTTCATCGGCAGACTCCCGGATTTTCCAGGGCCACTTAATCATCGTTTTGCTCGCAAACTCGCCACTTGAATCAAATCAACGGGACTGGGTCTGTTAAAATGCCAAAATTCCTGGCATGATGGCAACCATCTGAACGGAGAGATGCCGGAGCGGCTGAACGGACCGGTCTCGAAAACCGGAGTAGGGGCAACTCTACCGGGGGTTCAAATCCCCCTCTCTCCGCCATTATTCAAGCACTTACCCGCATAGCTTTCAACGATCCAGATCCCAATGAGAAAATCCTTTAACAAAAATGCGAATCTAAAAGTTCACGTTTTTTGGTTCAACCTCGGGCTCACTTTCACCTCTCTGTCGTAAACCCATACCAGCGATTTATGCTTACAGGCACCCCGGCACTTATCGGAGCGCCTGAATTGTTTACACTTGTGCCATGCCGCCATCGACGAAGACTTCGCTGCCCGTCATGAAGCTGCTCTCATCGCTTGCCAGGAACAAGGCCACAGCGGCCGTCTCTTCCGGGCGGCCGATGCGGCCAAGCGGCGTTTGTGCGGCAAGGCCCGCGAGCAACGCTTCCGACTGTCCACTGGCCCCGAACAGGTCGAGCAACCCTGGGGTTTCCGTACCGCCGGGTGAGAGCACATTGATGCGAATACCGGTTTCCTTCAGATCGAGGGCCCAGCTTCTGGCGAAGTTTCTGATTGCCGCCTTCGTCGCGCTGTAGATGCTGAAAGCGGGCGTTCCCATTGAACCTGTGGTTGACCCGGTCAGGATGATCGAGCCGCCAGCGCGCATGAGCGGAAGCGCCTTCTGAACCGTAAACAGCGTCCCCTTCACGTTGACGCCGAACATGTGGTCGAAGTCCGCTTCGCTGATCTCGCCAAGCGGGGCGAACGTTCCTAAGCCAGCGTTTGCGAACAGGATATCGAGCTGACCTGCTTCGCTCTTGATCTGCGCGTAGAGATGGTCGAGATCCGCCAGGCTGGAGACATCACAACGGATTCCCGTCGCGCCATGACCAATTTTGGCTATTGCCTTGTCAATCTCGGCCTGGCGACGTCCCGCGATATAGACGCGGGCGCCTTCTGCTGCGAAGCGTATAGCGCTTGCAAGGCCGATCCCCGTGCTTCCACCTGTAATCAATGCTGTCTTACCTGTGAGTCTGGACATAAGCGTCTCCTAAAGTGATTTGCCGACAGCTGCACTTTAGACGGGAAATTACTTTTGGTATAGTATGCACCTTTTGGTAAGTACCAGAGGAAACCCGATGACACCCTCATTTACATGTGGTCTGGACGCAGCGCTGGCTGTAATCGGCGGTAAGTGGAAGCCTTTGATCCTGTTCCATCTGGCGTATGACACCCGTCGCTATGGTGAGCTGAAACGCGCGGTTGCTGGCGTCAGTGACAAAATGCTTATTCAGCAGTTGAAGGAGTTGCAGGCCGACGGAGTGGTTCAGCGCATCGACTACCAGACTATTCCGCCCAAAGTCGAATACTCGCTTACCGAATTCGGCGTCAGCCTCGCCAATAGTCTCGCCCCACTGTGCGCATGGGGAAGTGCGCACATGAGCCAGATTGAGAAGATTGCGCTCGCCCGGCAGGGCGCGTTGACGTCGACAGAGTGATAGCCGTTGTGGCAGGTGAAACCAGCCGTAGTTGTTTGACTGTGCTCAAGGCCTTAAACGCTGTTAAAAGAAGTCAATGTTCGCTCTGTGCCAAGAACGGACATTGCCGTAATCAGGTATTATTTGGCTTTGTGATGCTTCATTTGCAGATTTTTTATTTAAAAAACTGGCTAAGAATATCAAAATATTGACTAACCTAGAATTTTCACGCCCGATGTACTAAAAGTATAAATTTTTACTATAAAATCATAAACGCATTGAGTTACAAGGAAAAAACACTAGATTGATATTGGTGAAAATAATGTCTGGCTGTGGGCGCAGAATTTTCTCTTAAATTATTGGAAATATTATGGCGAACATGACCCAGAAAAATCAGCGAGAAATCGCATCATAGCAAAGATTAAGGAAGAACTGCGCACGTTGTTGCCAGCGGTTTTGGCTGAGACAGGTGTTGTTTTAGAATTGTCGTTAAATGCAAAAATAGGTAGTAAACATGATGAATTTTTCGATTTAAAAAATGTAGTCATTATTTCTCAAGATGAGTTTACTAACAAATGGCTACTCGGGCTAAGAGTTGGTGCAAATACATATAACTCTGATGCATACACATGGATACTCGATAGTCTCAAGAACAGCGTTACGTTCAAGAAGTATCTTTTCTTATTCCTTAAGCGGTCGTATTTAAAGCGATTTGATGAGTTCTCAAAGAATAGACCTAAGTCTTCAGAATCGATTTTGTGGATAGGGCAGGAGAAAGCAAATTACGGGTTACTTGTTACACCACGCTTTCAGAATGGAGTATGGGAGAACGATAAAAGCGAGATTCGTAAGTTTGACCATGGCTATTGGACTATTGGTCACGTTCTTAAAACTGGGATTGTAATTCCAGGCATGGATAAGGTTTTTAAGTTTAATGATTTTGAACAGTATTTTTTGTTCTTTACGGATACTCTCGTCAGGAATTCTGGGTCTAAATACGAGTACATAATAGCGGAACAGTACGCTAATTTTGTCAGAAAAGCTAAGAATCCGTACGACGTTCCTTTACTGATCCCAAAATTCCGCTACCTGGGGTTAGAGAAGAAACATAAACATCGACTCGATTTTTTAGTTATTAATCCATATACACTGAATCAATATGGGATTGAGTTGTCGCATTGGTCTACACATGAATATTTAGAAAAAAACCAAAAATCTGACGCAGGAGAAAATTAATGAAACTGCTAAAGGCAATTTTGAAAAAGAATCGAAAAAGCTCCGTGACTATTTTAAGAGGCATGGTGTTTATGCATTGATTTATACAGATGAACAGCTTACGGACTGCGAAGCACTATTCAAGGACGAAATAGTTCCATTGCTGAAAACGGAGAAACCTTCCAATCAAGTTTCATTTCAGATCATGGAAGAATTCTATGATTAGGTATAACAAAATTCAATCAATTATCGGATAAGTTTTCGTAATACGTAACGATGCCGCTGAGTAGCAGAGTTATGTCCGCTCCTCGCTCATAACTGACCAAAGGATCTTTTAGTCTTATAGTTTGGGCAAGAAGCGGAACCACTTAGCTAGTTAAGATAATTTTGCCAATCTTCTTGGTTGGCATTTATGATTTTTGTTTTAAACCCTAAGTATTCATATGTGGGAATTAATTTCTTTAACAGGTTTTTATCTCGAGTAACGAAGTAATCACAATAAGCGCCATATATTGAGTGCGTATTATCATGGAGGCTGGACATAGGAGCCTCACTTGAAGCATAACCTAATTCAATCATAGTGAGGATTAAAGCATCGACAACTGCCTCGGTTACACCGAACCCCCAAGCTGTTATATTACTATTCTTTCTGTCACTCAA
Source organism: Kosakonia sp. S57 (assembly GCF_016516575.1). Taxonomy (NCBI): domain Bacteria; kingdom Pseudomonadati; phylum Pseudomonadota; class Gammaproteobacteria; order Enterobacterales; family Enterobacteriaceae; genus Kosakonia; species Kosakonia sp. S57. The sequence continues at coordinate 204,688 of NZ_JACVUL010000005.1, forward strand.
TATTTTCTCTGCTTTCACAGAAAAATACACACTCTGCCTGGAGCGTATTTCAGATATTTTCTTATCGATTAATTTCTTCACTTCAGCAGTACAAGGCTGTATCTGTATGTTAGCTTTGATTAACTGATTTAGTGCTGCATTATGTATTAGTTTATCTGTTAGTATTTTTTTTGAGTAAAGTTATAGCTGATGGGTCTTTTTCTAATATGATATTTATATTTGCATTACCTAACTTGCTTTTAACATTTTGGTCAACTTCATCGGCCTTACCAATTGAGAATTCCTGAGCAGATTCCGCTACACTATTGGATTCATAATTATCATACACTCTTTTAAAGCAGCCTGCAGGGTGTTCTAAAACGATGTAAGGACCTTCCTTTCCCGAAAAAGAGTGAATTATATTAAAATCATTCCGATAAGGAACGATTTCTCGATTACGTGTTACTTTGGATAATATACTAAGACGAAGATCTTTCTCTTCAGTATCAATGCGATTTTTAATGTGGGGACTACAATAAGAGTTGCATATCTCTTCACAGTTAGCCGGGGAATAAATTATCTCAACTTTTTTTCTGTCAATTTTTCTTAGGACACTTTCTAATGAGGTATCAGATCTTCCAAACTGAATGTCGAACCATATGTTCTGATCAAGATAAATTCTTTTCATACATGAATCCATTTTAAGTGAAAACTCAATGAGTAAACGGCCATTCAATCAAAAACTTTAGAGATTTTTTGTCAACTTAAACTAAATCACCTGAAACATTTTGTCTGTATGGCTGATCTACCATTAGATACCCAAACTGTCACCTTCATGATATTTGTGACAATGTGTTGGCTAGTTCCGCTTCTCGCTCATAGCTGACCTTAACGCTACTTATCTTGTCTGCCTTGTACAGCAAGAAAAGAGTCATATAGACATATTTCATATCAACACGCGACCACAGATTTAACGTTCATTTTCAGCAGATTAACTAAATATCACAGGTAAAAACTCAAATCTGAGAATGCATGTCCGCCCCGCTTTTTCAGCAGTCTTTATCGACGGCAAATTTTCCGGAATGATAGTCCCTATCATTAGGCAGGGTTCCCGGCTGGAGCGTTGAAGATGGTTACAAAGCAGGCGCTGAGCCCGGGAGGCCAGAGAGCGTCCGCGAAAGGCAGGAAGGATTACCTCTTCAGAAATCCGGTAGCCACTCAAAAAAGCAACGGCTCCTTTTTCGCAAATTATCAGTCCGACGCGTACTCCCTCTTCATAAACAATATGCGCATCGCCCTCTGAAATATGATGACTGAGTTCTTCGTCATCGACAGAGCACAGATTGCCTCTTAAGGCTGGGATAGCTAACAACGAATGCTGATAGGTATCCATGAGCGCCTTTCGACACCATTCAAAATCGGCGTATTTAGCAGGCCTCAGGGTTACTGTGTCATCCTGGTGTTCTGAGGCACCTGACAGGCAGGATGCATAGATGAATTGATCTGTTATACCCTGATTTTTTTGGTGGCCGGGTGTAAGAATTTGAATGTACAGCGGCTTTAGCTGCGCCCACTCCTGGCAGACAGATTTGAGTACAGAACAATCTATCCTGGCCAGGGGCGGACATTGCTTGCATCGCAATATATTAATTTATGGTGACCTGGTCACAGATCTGGGCAATATATGTGAAAACCGATATCAGAGGTAGAGGATGGTGCGTTTAGAGATATTCGAGAAACACCTGGCAGAAAAAATGAAGGTTGCAAGTGAAGAAAAACGAAGAAGTGCAGTCAGAGTGGCATGCGAACTCGCTGTTCAAAACTGCCCGGTAGACCTGCCTGTAGTGGACGAATCACTCAGGCAACTATTATCAGGATATAAGCTATCGTTCGAGCAAGTTTCTAAACTGGAAAGGCTGGCCGCACAGTTAGATGAAGAATATTTTAACCTGCATGAGAGTCAGAACGAAGAGAGGGAATTAAGTCCTCAAGCTTTGCATTTGTTTAGCCAGGCACGCGCGGTATCAGCCCTCGCTTTCGCCGGGAGAGATGATTCAACTGAGTCAGCAATCGAAGCGATTTATGAAGCAGCCACAGCCATCAATGATGACCAGGTTTTTAATGCAGTCTTTTCGGTTCTGTCAGAAATTTAGCCGACATCTATATCATGGTTCTGCAACGTCCACTGTTCGCTCATAGCTGTCCTACGCCCGCTCTGTGCAGGAGTGGACGTTGATTAATAAGATGGGGCGCTCCACGGACAGAATCTGTAGATCTTACAGCTTCTTCACCAGTGTTTTTAATTGTGTAATGAGCTGCGCGTTGTCTTCCCCGGAGTGACCGGCTACAGGCCAGGTTGACTGACGAATAACCAGTCGTGTAGGCAGCAGCTCACGGATCCTGATTTGCGGGTCGGCCATGAATTGGATAAGCAACTCCACGGCCCGCTTACCGAGTTTGTTGAAATCCTGTGCCACGGTGGTCAGCGGCGGCTGGAAGTAAAGGCTATCTGCCGTATCGTCATAACCCGTGACGGAGACTGCCTGGCTCCCGCTGCGATTGAGCTGCGCCAGGGCGCTCAACACGCCGAGTGCCATCTGATCGTTCGCCACAACGATCGCACTTATCTTCGGGTACTGATGTAACAGTTTGAAAGCGTTGTGCCAGCCGCTGGCCGCACTCCAGTCGCCAAAAACCGTCACCGCATTACTTACCCCAAGTCGATGCAACGTCTCACGCCAGCTGCTCAAGCGCATGCGTGCTGAAACCGAACTTTCAGGTCCGGCAAGCAGACCGAAATCCCGGTGCCCCAGCTCCCAGAGATGACGGATGCAAGCGCTACAACCATCAAGATGGTCAAAGCGCACGCAGCAGACATCGGTCTCCGGCGAAATATCCAAAAACAGACAGCAAATATCGGGATTTTCACTTACCAGCTTTTCGGCAACGCTGCCTTCCAGCGGCAGATTAATAATTGCTCCACGGATATTCTGTGCGCGAAACTCATTGAGCCGTGCCTGAAGCGAGGCGTAATCCACGATCGCGGGCATCGCAATAGCGACCTCCAGCTCGCGTGCGCTGGCGTGACTTTTTATTGCCGCGGCGATTTGTGAGGGCGCATGCAGGGTCAACGACGCGGTAATCAAACCAATCGACGGCGCAGACTTCCCCGCCAACAATTGCGCCGAACGGTTAGGAACATAGAGCAACGCTTGCATTGCGCTGATAACCTTGTCGCGGGTGCGTTCTGACACAACCCCGGGTTTATTCAGTACACGCGAAACCGTCTGCTGCGACACTCCGGCCTTGCGAGCCACATCTTCTAACGTTGCCGTACGGCGCTGCATAAACCACTCCTGTACACGTCTGTAACAATGTCGTTCGCTAACATCTTATGTCTTAAACACGACAAAATAGCATCATTTCCGCGCTATTTCGTGATCGCGTATGAGTTTCACTTTCGCCAGCATTGTGGCTTTAAACAAAATATCTGATAACTCACCCATCTTGTCTAGCGAACGACATTCTCATTTATCAGGCGAATATACCTATGCAATATCACGATCCCCGGACGTCCCCGGGCCACCTGTTTCATGACCTGCTGGCGCGAGAGGACAGACAAAAGCCGACAGGCTGCGACTCACTGACGTTCAGCGTCGAGGAAAACTGGCGGGCTGATGGCCAGAAGCAGGTTATCTTCGATGGCGATAACGCTCTGACCGGGGTGAAAGTGCGAAACCACCAAAAAAGCGGCTTTAATAATGACGCGTACACAGGATGGAATATAGACAATGAAACTCTCTGAACTCGCGCCAAGAGAACGGCATAACTTCATCTACTTTATGCTGTTCTTTTTCTTCTACTACTTCATTATGTCGGCCTACTTTCCCTTTTTCCCGGTCTGGCTGGCGGAAGTTAATCATCTAACCAAAACAGAAACGGGGATCGTTTTCTCCTCAATCTCGCTGTTCGCGATTATATTTCAGCCGGTATTTGGCCTGATATCGGACAAGCTGGGGTTACGCAAACACCTGCTATGGACCATTACGATCTTGCTGATCATGTTTGCGCCGTTCTTTATTTTTGTGCTGTCGCCATTATTGCAGCTGAATATTTTCGCCGGTGCGCTAGCGGGCGGTATTTATCTGGGGGTGGTTTTCTCCAGCGGTTCCGGGGCGGTAGAGGCCTATATTGAACGCGTCAGCCGTGCGAACCGTTTTGAATACGGAAAAGTGCGCGTTTCCGGCTGTATTGGCTGGGCACTGTGCGCGTCCATCACCGGTATTTTGTTTGGCATCGATCCCAATATCACCTTCTGGATTGCCTCAGGTTTTGCGCTGGTGCTGGGAGTGCTGCTGTGGATGTCACGTCCGGAAGGGAGCAACAGTGAGCTGGTCATCGACGCGCTGGGAGCCAACCGTAAGGCCTTCTCGATGCGCACCGCCGCGGAACTATTACGCATGCCACGCTTCTGGGGATTTATTGTCTACGTAGTTGGCGTCGCCAGCGTATATGACGTATTTGACCAACAGTTTGCCAACTTCTTTAAAGGCTTTTTCTCTAGTCCGCAACGCGGAACAGAAGTATTCGGCTTCGTCACCACCGGAGGGGAATTACTTAACGCGTTGATTATGTTCTTTGCTCCTGCCATCGTGAACCGGATTGGTGCGAAAAACGCTCTGATCACTGCCGGTATTATTATGTCAGCGCGTATTCTGGGTTCTTCTTTTGCCTCTTCAGCTATCGAAGTGGTGATCTTAAAAATGCTGCATATGTTTGAACTCCCATTCTTGCTGGTGGGCACTTTCAAATACATATCATCTGCCTTTAACCCGAAACTATCAGCAACGCTGTTCCTGATTGGTTTTAACTTATCGAAACAGCTTTCAGGTGTTGTACTCTCCGTATGGGTCGGAAGGATGTATGACACCGTCGGCTTCCACCAGGCTTATCTCATTCTGGGCAGCATTACGCTGAGCTTTACCATCGCCTCCCTCTTTACCCTGAAAGGGAGTAAAACGCTGCTGCCGGCTACCGAGTATAAAAGCGCAGCCTGATAATAAAAGCCCGCTCTTCAAAGCGGGCTTTATCTTTATTTTCCATCCTGCGTATAGCAGCGTTTTATTCTTTTCTGCCCGCTCTGTTTAACCAGAGCAAGATTCCCACTCCTGCCAGACTAAACAGAGAAAGGCTGTAAAGCGCAGTAAATGAGCCAAAGACCCGCGCTAACACGCTGGCTATCCCGGTAGATATCGCGGCGGTCAGAACCTGGCCGCGCCATGCAATTGCACTGGCTTTGGCAACCTGATCTTCTGCGAAGTTTTTAAGCACCCCGAAAGTTCCAATAGCAAATACAATATTCGAGGCCATGTGTGCACCGAATATCAAAGCAAGCCCTGTGTAGGGAAAGCCGGCAGAGAGCGGTAATAAAAAGTAGCTTCCGATATATCCACCCAGGCATAACAGCAACAGCCTGTTATTAGCGGAATAGTGCGGTAATTTACCGACATCAAGCATGAGCGGGCCGCAAAGTTGCCCGAGGCTGCGCGCAAAAAGAAGCGGTAATGCAAGCCCTGCGGAATCTCCAGGCCTTATTTCCTGCGCAAGGGCAGGTAAAAGCGCCATTGCTGGAGAACCCACGGCTGCAAGAGCAGGTAATAGCATCACGCTTCTTTTTTGCAATGGGGATAAACATCGCCAGAATGGCTTGGGTGTGACATCGACAGATTTTTCAGATTGCGGTTTTCTTACCTGAATAACTGAGGCTGACATCAGAAGTAAGATCGTGGAAGCGACAAAGCTTAGGGCATCAATAGCGAGGAGATGTAAAGGAGAGATCAGGTCGAATAATAAAACGCCCAATCCGGTACCGAGTAATACCTGTGAGGCAAAAATTATCGTTTCCATTGCTGTTGCTGCAGGTAATTCGTCATGGCGTAATCCGCGTTTAAACAACAGAGTCAGCGCCGGATAACTCATGCCGCTGAACAGCGATTCCGAACACTGGACCGCAAGCAAAGCCGGAACGTTATGATGCAGCAAGCCATACAACGGAAAAAAGAGTGCAATCAGGCCGAGCAGCTCGGTAAAAATCAGGACCCGGAGGGGTGAAATTCTCTTACACAGAGTTTCGCCCCAGATACTCCCTAAAAAGCTCGGCAGCATTGACAGCATGTAAACAATGGTCAGAGTCGCGGGAGAGGCCTGCCAGTGTAAAAGTTGTCCAAAAACAATTACCTGAGTAAGCCCGTTGCCCAATGATGAAAGGATATAGGCAAAACCAAGGAAGCGTAGCCAATCGTGACTACGCAGTGCGCGAATCAGCGCAAACAGCAATGTATTCATCGAAAGATTCTCATCTCGAATAACAGAATTCCACAAAGCCAACAGGCAATGCGGAAAGTAAAAACTGTTAAAAGACAGAATCTCTACATCGGAAATTTACTCTCATGACACGGATGCAGCACTGTATCACATAAAAAGTAGGGGGCGCTTTTGAAACTACTTAGTTGATATGGGACGAAATACGTTAACGTTCCCGACACACCTCTAAAATTTTCTCCCGAAGCCAGCGGTGCCCGGGATCTTTTTCCATTCTTGGATGCCACATCTGCGACACCACAATGTTGCGGGTTTTGAATGGCAATTCAAAGAGATGTAAATTGTCTGTCATTCGTTGATTGCGCAAGTACAGCGCGGGAACCATGGCGATAAGGTCGGAGGCCAGGGCGACGGATAACGCAGTTGGAAAGCCTGGAACCACGCTCACCACTTTGCGCGTGACGCCTAACGCCGCCAGGGCATCATCGACAAAACCATGTAGCACGCCGTCGGGTGACGCCACCACATGTCCCCAGGCAATATAATCTTCAACGCTTATTTCCGGCCGTGACGCCAGCGGATGCTCCTTGCGCACCGCTCCAATAAAGCGATCCTGAAAGAGTCTCTGCACCCGAATTTCTGGCCCCATATTGCTCTGGACACCAATCTCCAGGTCAACCAAACCCTCACGAAGATAACGAGACGTTTTTTCAGGTTTCGGCGCAAAGCGTATGCAAATCCCCGGGGCCGCTTCGGCCACGGCGGCAATGAGCAGCGGGCCAAATGCCACCACAAAACCATCATTGGCCCTGATGGTGAACAGCCGTTCGAGGTTTTCCACCTTGAGCGTCCCGGATGAGGGCTGAAGTACCGCTCTCGCCTCATGGACCGCGCTTCTGGCACGATCCCGGGTTGCTTCAGCCCAGGGGGTGAGCACCATGTTACGTCCTGCTCGCACCAGAATGGGATCCCCCGTCACCTCACGTAGCCTGCTGAGCGTGCGGCTCATCGCTGAGGTGCTCAGGTTTAAGCGTCGAGCCGCCCTTGCAACGCTGGCTTCTGCCAGCAAAACGTCGAGCGCGACCAGCAAGTTAAAATCAGGATCGGACATAGTGGTTCCTGGTGAGAATTCAGATAGGGCGTCGAATGCAATTATAGAGTGCAAATGCTGCGTCTTCCGCCTCGACTTGTTGCTGATTATAGTTTTCGCATCCTTCCTTTCACAGGCATTAAAGATGACAACGTTATTTGCAAATCAGCCGGGCGATGAAGGCCTGCCGGGACAAGAGCGTGCACGCGTGATGGCCGCCGTGATGACCACGACGTTGATGGGCGTGTTTGACGGCACAATGATTAACATCGCCCTGCCATCCATGGCAAAAGCGATGCAGGTACCGGCGAATATCTCAGTCTGGTTCGCCAACGGTTACCTGCTCTCCGCCGCCATGACGTTGGCTATCTTCGCTGCGCTGGCAGTACGCGTTGGTTACCGCCCGGTATTTCTTTCAGGCCTTACCCTCTTTACGCTCGCTTCACTGGGTTGTGCGCTGGCCAGTACTCCGCAGATGCTCATCGGAATGCGCATTGTGCAGGGGATCGGCGGCGCAGCGACTCTGAGCATTGCCCCGGCGATACTGCGTTCTGTTTTCCCCGGGCGATTGCTTGGCCGCATTCTTGGGCTGCATGCTCTGCTTATTGCTTCAAGCTCGGCTATAGCGCCTGTACTTGGCGGCACAGTGCTGGGCATACTGAGCTGGAAATGGTTATTCGCCATAAACGTGCTCCCTGGCGCCGTTTCCCTGCTGCTGGTATTCAGGTCGCTGCCACCAAAACCGGCATCCGACAGAATGCCGTTCGATACGCCAGGCGCTGTGCTGTCTGCACTACTTTTAGGCTCAATGGTGATGGCGGCAAACAGCTTCTCCTCTGACCATCACATCAGCGTCGGGGCTATCAGTTGGAGTCTGCTCGCGATGTTCAGCGCCATCACATTTATCTGGCACATCCGCCGGGCAAAGCATCCTTTATTACCACCCGTAATGTTCAAAAATGGACGCTTTACCCTTGCGGCTTTAACTTCGCTGGCCTGTTTTGTGAGCCAGGGCATTACCTTTATTGCGCTGCCATTTCTGTTTCAGAGCGTGTATGGCTACAGCCCCGTAATGTCGGCGTTACTCTTTACGCCATGGCCGATCGGCATTGTGTTGATAGCGCCTCATGCGGGTCGTTGGGCCGACACATTTTCAGCGCCTCTGATTTCTACCGTTGGGTTAGCGCTTTTTGTGGTGGGGTTGATTTTGCTGGCAACGCTACCCGCCAGCCCTGCGGCATGGGATATCTGTTTACGTAGCCTGTGGTGCGGCATCGGATTTGGTTGTTTCCAGAGCCCTAACAACCGGGAGATGCTCTCTAACGTATCCCGCGACTATGCCAGCTACGCATCAGGCGTATTGTCTATCGTCCGGACATTCGGTCAATGTCTCGGCGCTGCTGTCATGGGGGTACTGCTGGCAATAAATGAGCTACAGGCTGTCCATTATGCTCTGTGGATTGCTGTCGTCGCGTCTGCGGCATCAGTGCTATTAAGCGTGAGCCGGTTACGTAAAACAGGCCTGGCGGCAGCCTGAAGTTATGTGCTCATTCTGTCTTGTAGCTACGATTGTGAATGGATGGCGCTCAGCTAAGGGATGTGAAGCTAATTATATTGATGTAGCCATGCTGACCGTAAGCAGCCCGTATTAACGTCTTTTTCTTCTTGCAAAGAGATAGTGGGGAAGTAAGTTCTCGGAAAAGGGCATTAACCTGATTTTGGTCCGCTCCGTGCCAGGAGCGGACGTTGAATTAATGAGAATAAAACCGGAGCAACAGCGGCGGTCAATCGTGCTTGGTACGTATATTTATGAGAACTGTCAGCCTATTAGTGAACTCTTTTTTGTAGAGAGATTTCTGTTTATACAAAGCATTAGCAAAGCAGCACAACACACTGATAACAGTGGAACAAGCAGAGTCATTTTAAACCCTGCCAGCTGCGCCATCAGACCGGCAATTCCATTTCCAGCCATCATGCCTGTGCGCATGGCATTGGAGTGAAATGCTGATGCGAAGCCGCTACGTTCTGGCAATGCGTCCTGAATAACAGAAATGCCCAGGCCGACAAAAATACCAAAGAATAATCCGTTAAAAAGTTGCAACACAATCAGTTCGGTCATGTTAGTGGCCAACTGAAGCAGGCTGTAATAGACGGCTGCAAAGAGAAATCCGACCATAATCAGTGGCTCTTTCCCTGTTTTCTCTGCCAGATGAGCAGCGGCAAGCATAACGGGAATTTCCATTATCGCGGTTGCGCCAAGCAGAAAGCCCGGAAACGAAGCGGGTAAATTAAGCTCGTGTACCAGGTACAGCGGCATAATGGTCAGGTACATGTTATTGGATAAATTTGCCAGCATCATTACTGCGCCGAGTGCCCAAATCATACCCGTGATAGGGGCTTTACTGGCTTGAGTTTTTTCTGCTCTGCCGGTATCGACACTGTTTTTATCCTTCGAAAGCAGCAACTGGCTGACAAGTAACGTGATGGCCGCAAGCAGGGCTGAGGCCAGAAAATTAAAGGTGAAGCCAAATCGGTCGGCGAAGACAAATGCCAGAGCTGGCCCGGCAATCCACACAATTGACACGCCCGAACGCATTTGCGTATTGAGCCGTGTAGCGTTAAGCCCTGCCGTCAGTGAATGCTTTCGGATCATCGACAGGAGTAACGGGATAGACGCATTGCCTGGCCCCATCAAGAAAATACCGATGACCAGAGCTTCGATGGGTTGACGGCAGAAACTGAAGGCTAAACCCGCCAGAAAAAGCGACGTAACAGAAATCATGAAAAGTTGCCGGACTGGATGTCCCTTATCTGCAAGCGATCCCATCAACTGGCTAAAAAATAATCCTGAGAGGGCAAACCCCAGGCTGTAGAAAGTGATAAAAATCGGGCTGGCATGTAATCCGTTTATTAAAAAAAGACTCATGACAGGCAAAATGAAGGCATATGAAATGGCGGTCATTACGTTTATAAGGAATAGCCGCCCAGTAATTCCGGAAAAAAAAGCCATAAAGAACAACATCTCCATGTAGGTTAATCTTATTTTTTAACATGGAAATGTCTCAGGACAGCGCACTATTTTACTTCATATGAGATGTACTGGTGTTCGGGTCGTTAGAGCTTCGTCAGAAGGTCTTTGTCCCGCTTTTTAGATATTCTGGCGGACGATCCGCTTCTCGCTCAAAGCAGACCTTCAGTTCTGTTAAGTTGTCAGCTTTGTATCAGAAACGGACATTGATATTTCATTCAATGTACTGGCTAAAGCGTAAAAGATAACCATCGGGATCCTGCACGAGGAACTCTCTCTGGCAGGCGGACGTTTCTCCGGTACTGTAATGGTTATCATGGAGATCCCGATAAAGCGTTACGCCATGTGCATGCACCCGGGCGAGGATCTGTTCAATATCGTCCACTTCTATCTGAAAATTAATGCCTCGTCCAAATGGCCTGGTGAGTTCGCCCGTATTCCAGCCATCCGGATGATACTGCTCAAGCATCAGTTGTGCTTCACCAAGAGAGATATAAGCAAAATCAGGATCTTTGCGCTTTATCATGATGTTAAAGCCAAGCACGTCTGCATAGAAGTGCAGGGAGGCTGTAAAATCCGTTACAGTCAGCTCTGGAACCATTCGGTTCCAGAAGGGTTCATTCTTATCAGTCAACTTTCTTATCCTTTATTAACAGACCCAACATCCGGCAGACCTTCTGAATCCTGCGCGTGCATGCTTATTCTTTTTTCGGCTTTGCTAATACCATATATTCATAAGGGATTTTATAATCGTTCTGTTTATCAATAGGTTAATGGGTTATTAACACTGCAGGCGATGCCAGTTATTGCGCCGTTATGCCTTAAAAGTATCAATATTGTTGATATATCTTTAATTCATATTTTCTGACGATATGATGTCGGAGAACTCTGAATAGTGAGAACGTTTCTTATTAACAATCCCCGACCACAAAAGGAAAACGAGATTATGGACGATTTCGCAGTTCGTAGCGCAGGTGGAAAGCTCGCGCTATGGGTCTTCTGGATTTTCTGCCTCTATTTTTGCTGGTCTCTGGCGAGTAATCTCTGGCTTGCCGGCCCGGCTGATATCGTCTCAGGCTTCGCCAGCGGCGCAGCGCGATCTGTCGAAAGCGGGTTAAACACGGTGTCTGGCATCGTTGCATTAAGTGCGGTAGGTGCGATACTGGGCGCCATTGCCTGGTATACACGTCCACGTGATATGCAAGCGTGACGTCAGGGCTCCACCGTTTTCACAGGATCATGCATGTCTCTCTTCGACTGGCAGCAGCGCTTTGACAGCTGGATGACGCAGCACTTTACCCACGCCGATGCCGCCCACGATCTCGCGCACTTTCGCCGCGTATGGCAAACGGCGCAAACCTTGATGGACGGCGAACAGGCTGACGCGCTGGTGGTGCTCACCGCCTGCTACTTCCACGATATTGTCAGCTTTGCTAAAAATCATCCGCTGCGTCACACCTCGTCGCAGCGGGCGGCAGAAAAAGCCGCCGCGATCCTTACTACCGACTTTCCTGACTTTCCCGAAAGCGCCATTCCTGCGGTGCGCCACGCCATTGAGGCGCACAGCTTCAGCGCCGCCATTACGCCACAAACCCTTGAAGCTAAAATCGTGCAGGATGCCGACCGGCTGGAGTCCCTCGGCGCGATTGGCCTGGCTCGAGTTTTCGCCGTCTCCGGCAGCATGGGCGGCGCGCTGTTTGACGGCGACGATCCTTTTGCTGCCCGCCGCGAACTGGACGACAAGCGCTTTGCCCTCGACCACTTTCGCTGCAAGCTGCTTAAACTGCCTGCGACGATGCAGACCGCCAAAGGCCGCGCACTGGCCGAGCATAATGCCGATTTCCTGGTACACTTTATGGCAAAACTGAGCGCCGAACTGCAGGGCGATTTTCAGCGTCTTGATGACGAGGTGCTGCGCCGCTACAGCGCGCGCCCATCCTGAGGAGAGGGAACGATGGCAGATGTGCATGACAAAGCGACGCGCAGCAAGAATATGCGCGCCATCGCCACGCGTGATACCGCCATTGAGAAACGGCTGGCCGGTTGCCTGGAGGCGCTGGGGCTGGAGTTTCGCGTGCAGGACGCCGCTCTGCCCGGACGCCCCGATTTTATCGTTGATGCCTACCGCTGCGTTATCTTCACTCACGGCTGTTTCTGGCACCATCACAACTGCTATCTGTTTAAAGTTCCCGCCACGCGCACCGATTTCTGGTTAGAGAAGATTGGCAAAAACGTGGCGCGCGACGCCCGCGATTGCGCACTGCTGCTGGAGCAGGGCTGGCGGGTGTTGGTCGTCTGGGAGTGTGCGCTGCGCGGAAAACTGAAACTGAGCGACGACGCGCTCAGCGTTCGCGTGGAGGAGTGGATCTGCGAGGGGCAACAGACCGCACAGATCGATACTCAGGGAATTCATGGCGCCTTTTAATTTTCCATAGCGAAAATACCCTCTCTGGTAAATAAGGATAAGTGAGACCCTGACTCCTGATAAGGAAATTAAAATAACCTCTCTGTTTTCATTAATTCCTGCCCTAAAAAATAACGCTCTTTTGTTGCTTATTACATTGAAGGCCATCGCTGCGTAATTATCGGATTGAATTAGATTCGTGTTTTGTTGTGTGAAGCGCACGCCATCTGACTCGCTTTTATTAAAACCAAAACATGTTGTATTTACTGGTGATCAACAGGGCTTTGTCGTCTGAATAAGACGGCCGCCAATCGATTGAAATAGATCACTCTTTTTATTGCGGAGGTTTTATGTCATCTCACGAGGTTTTATCTAAAACAGTTCATATTCTATTTGCTGATGATGACAAGGCGTCTTTGTCGTCTGCAGCAGAAGAGGCTCAAGATGGTGAGGCGTTATTCTGTGAAGAGATGATTGACGTTGCGATCGATATTCCGCCGCGAAATCTCTCTGGAGTGAGCAGCGAATGCTTATCGCGGCAAACAGAAGAGGCACAACAGCTGAAAGCACGCCTACTTGAGGCCCTGAGCAGCAAAATGCCGCACCTCATCGAAAACCGACATCAGGGATATAACGGGCATAAGCCTGATGCGGCCGACATCCGGCGGATACAGGAGAAGCTACGGGCGGTGCAGGGTACATCTGTGCCGGAGACGCTTCTCGCCCCCGCTCACCATTTTCTCGACACCCTGTTATCGCTGTCGCAAAGCGACGATCCCGCCGTAAATGAAACAGAGCATTACGCCTTTGATTTAATGCACGCGATCTCCGATGCGCTGGATGCCATCACCGCCGCCGAAAAAGTTGGGCATCTGGAGTGGCAAGCGCAGGTTGCCGCAACGGTGGATGCGTATCGACATAAATTGCTCGCTGCACTCCCACAGGAACTCACCCAGCCTCAACAGGCTGAGGATTTACTTCTCTCCGCAAACAATGCGTCATGTGTGGAGTATCAGCGATTCGTTCAACTGAAACAGTCGCTTATGGCTGAAACCCGGCTGACCCGTCAGCGTCTGGCAGAATGCCTGCAACAGCAGGCCGACGTTATACAGAGTAATGCCCGTGATGCGCGGCTATTTGCGATGAAGATGTTACTCAGGCAAGGGGATCGCGCTGCGCCGGGGAGTGCTGAGCAACTTGCAGACTGGATGCAGGAGTATCTGGTCTTCGCGTACCCCATGCCCGGGGCTGATGGTGTGCCGCAAGGCAATCCGCAGGTGAGGGAGCGCAAACCTGGGGAGGAGCCCGATGATGTCCGGCTGGTTCGTCATATTCTGCACACTGGTAACATGCTTGGAAGCCTTGCTGCGAGGCTGAAGCAGGTACAAGAGCGTGTCACGCCTGACGATAAGAAAAAAGCGGCGGATAAACTGTGGCATCGCGCTGGGTGCCGGGGCAGAAATCTCACCCAGCTTGCAAAGCAGGCCGGCTCCGGCCCACACAATATCCTTACCAGAGTGAGCGCAGGGGAAAAGCCAACCTACAGCGAAGCGCTCAACCGTGCGGTAAGAGACAGCGCGTTGCTGCTGCTTGATGCAATTCAACACACAGAACGGCGAATTAAACAGATCCCTGTCGCCGCAGGGAGAGTGGCGGACGCAGTTGAGCAGTATCTGCAAGTGACTGAATCTTGCTCGGGTGATGAGGCGTTGCCGGCGCTCAATCATCTGCTCACACAAGAGCTGGAGGCTGAGGCAACGCGCTGGCACTCTGTCACACATCACGCGCAGCAGCAGCTGGAAGCGCTTATTGATCCTCTGGCTAAACCCACAGAAGAGGAGTGGGCAGACTTATTCCGCAGCGCTCAATTTGCAGCGCTTCGCGAGGCGGGCAGAGGAGAAGAGATCGAAAAACTCGATAAAATTCTCCGTCAAACCGCCGAAGGGTTAAGCCAGCTGGCATTACAAATGCAGGGCGCAGTGGTTCGCCTGGCGAAACTCGGTCACAGCGGCAGGATTGAATTTAATCACCATATTGCGCAGTGGTTAGTGGCGTTAAAGCGGATGAAAGCCGGGGTCAAAAATAGTGTCGTTGAGATAACGGGCCGCGCGCTGGGCAGTTTCTCTCACCGTGGGATGTTGGTGCGCGGCATAAGTGATTGGGCAACAGCGTTACGTCACGAGTACTTACGTGACGTCCACCCGCAAAACAAAACCGAAGCAGCCATCTTATTTGACCGAACGGTGCTGGAACTCATTAACGATAGCCGCAATCACTTGGCGAAAAAATCCGATCCGCAGGCTGAAGGTCTCATAAGCAGGCTAAAGCTCGCGCTTGAGCTTGCAGCAGAAGAGACCACGGCTTACCCGCCCACGCCGGAGGCGATCCTGGCCGGATCGCGAAGCCTGCCGGAGGATATCCAGCGCTGGGCTGAGAGAAAGGTAATCAGTAGCGCATTGTCAGCAGTACTGCGGGAAGGTTTTAGTCTGGCAACCGCACCATTTTCTCTACCCGTGCGCGTCGTGCTAAGGGAAGGACAAACAGAGGGGAAGAGTTCCCGTCGCGATTGCTTTATCAATAAAGCGTTATCGCCAATCGCGTTTCGTTTAACCATGTCACTGTCACCAACAGAAGAGCTGGGCGTCGCGGGCACGCCGCTCTATAAACAGCAGGGTGAGATCACAAAACAGATCCTTACGTTGCCGCAGACGCTGGCCTGGACGGCAGGGTTTGTCGGAACGGGGGCAGGGGTTAATGCTGCGGTGAGGCGTTGTATTGAGCAGGCACTGGTGTGGGAAGTTGAGAAATTCATGGCCGAAGCCGCTCTACAAGGTGAGCTGACGGCGCCCTTCGCAGAAGCAGATGAAAATTTACCGCCACGGCGAAAAAAACGCGCAGCCGGGTATCCTCAGGAACCCTCCGCGAAAGATTTTGATCTTGCGCCCGAACGGGAAACGGCACCTGATTTACAGCATGAGAGTGAAGTAAAAGAGGAGCCGGGTAATAAAGGTGCAACGGCTGCTTTATTATCTGATGTCAGGGGCTGGAGCGTACGGGGCGCTTATAATCTTGACCTCACTGGCTTACCCCGTGAAGGCGGTATTTACCAGCATGACGATGGGCATTTATATATTTATCTTGCCGGTCGCTTCTGGCCCTGCAAGAAATTGAGTGCCGATCTATACGGCGTGTTTGTTAGCGCGTGGGGTATGAAAAAAGTCGTTATAATCAGTGATGTTAATGGTCGCTGGGATTATGCAGATCAAACCGATGTGGAAAAGTTTAACGCCTTTATAGCTATCCAAAAAAACATTGCAGAATCTAACCTCGAATCTACCGCAAAAAAAAGGATTGATGAGTCTCTTGCTGCGGAGAACTTTATCTCCTGGGGCGATCTGATTCAACGGATAGTTAATATTATGAATAGGGAGTTTTATAATCTTTATTTGAACCCGGAGAATGAAAATCTTATCGGAATTATGATGCTCAGAAAAATGATTCTCGACACCCAGAGTGTGGCGGACGGGATCCTTAAAGGCAGAGCATATGAGAGCACGAATTTATCCTGGAATCAGCAACTGCTGTCTCACTATTGGGAAGCGTTTAATGTTGATATTACCGATGTCACTATATTAGCCACCGCGCACTATGCGCGCATCCTCGCCGATGACGCGCTGGCTAAATACAGTAAGCTTGATGAAAAGTTCTTCGAGAAAGAGAAGAAACGCCTGGCGAAAATTAATGCCAGCATCGCTGACTTGAAAAACAAAATATGGGAGGCAGAAGCTAATCCGCAAGAATATATTAGCGCCTCTCTTGCTACGGCTTTCTATGTAAGATATAGCAAAGATTTCACTACCGAGTTGAAGAAAAAGGAGGGTGAAAGGAGCGTTGTACAATCTATAGTGAACAGAATGCAGAAAAAAAGAGATGGCTACGGTGAGATTATTAAATCGTACAAGAAAAAATACCAGGGCTATGAAGAGGGAATGGCGCTTGGTGATAAAGCGTTTACCCAACGCCTTAGATTGCAGAATAATGAATCAGATATCATTACCGCCGCAAAAGAAGCCGTTGCCGAACTGGCGCTGAAGGAGGTTAAACTTCGGCAAAGCCTGCGCTTCGGTGATGGGGAGTGGGACAGCGAACAGATTGATACGCTTCGTATCGCCCGGGCAACGGTAAGAACAATACTGGTGCAACAACAAACGTATGTCGATCTGGTCGAAACTCTGGCAACGATAAATATTACAATACCCGCCGCCAGGGAGAGTTATGCTGATATTGTTTGGGCCAACAAAATGACTGAAGAGATCTACCCGACAATATTTGCTGATGAAGAAAATGCCGTAGCACGCGATCTTCTTCCCGCGATCCTGCACTGGATGCAGAGGAATAAAAAGAGTGTTTTGTATCTTAAAAATCTTCGTGCCCAGGAGATCATCGATAATTATGCAAAGCGACGTCACGAATTAAATCCATTAATGATTGAAAAGGATATTCCAGATGGGTATGCCTCATTATTCGAAATGTTGGGTAGAGAGTATTTTTCGAGCAAGTGGTATTACAACCAGCAATTTATTGAATACAAAAAAAAGTACAGCAGTTATGAAGCAAGCGAACGCGTTAGAGAGTTGCTGATTATTTCAGGTCTTTCCATTGAGGAAATTACCGCAACTGTCAAAAAAGCAATTCGACTTGATGTCAGGAAGAAAAATAACGTCAAAAATATCCATGCCGGAGAGCTTTTGTTTGTTCAGCTTGAAAACAATGATTGGGTCTTTTTCTCCCTTTTCCCAAATGCAACGTTTAGCCGACGCTTCACTGATGCGCAAATGCGAGGCAACCCGTGGCTGCAAACCATTGCCAATCTTGAAATAAAGAAAGTTCATAGTCACGGGCTGGAGAGTGTGTTTACCGAGGAGTTTTTTAAAAATCATTTTGGTCACGCAAATGAAAAAATTTATTGGGACAGCACACGACGTGCGGCGAAAGAAAAAGAGGAGCTAATTAATAAAATCCTTTATAACAAAGACGGTGATACGGAATATCCGAACCCCTTTGAGAACACTCACTTTGGCGGTACCGAGTACAATTTTTACAAACATGATGAAAAATCGAAGAGTAGTCTTGTCGCTATCCTGAACATCAGTATGAAAAATGCCCTCGATCGTTCAGCCAATAAACTTAAATCCGATCTTTATAAACCCTCTGCGTTGCATCGCATTGCGTCTCTTTTTATTCCATTCTATTCCGATATATACGGCTCGCTGACTGATGCAGAATATCGACCCGATGGTTATGCTCTTATGGCCGATATTTTTGCAGTGGTGTGCGTTGCGGCGCAGGCAGGTATGAAAATAGGCGCTCTGCTAAATAATGCGAAAGGGATCGCCACTATTGCACGAGAAGGGGTAACGAAAGGTTTAACCGGTAAGGGTTTATATAAGTTCATGATTCGCGAGATGGGGGAGCAGGTCGTTATTAACGCCATTAAATTAGGGAAAATAAGTGCTAACGCCATGTTTGATTTAGTCGATGCATTAATGTTACGCGATCTCTCAACCTATATTATGTCTAAAGTTCGCGCTAATATGATCTTTCATAATATTATTCCCGGTAAAACTGGCGCTGAAGAGGTGGGGAAAGAGTTTATTCGTGTCGATGTTGCGTTGAAAGATATGCATAAGCAGACTTTGCGCGGCGGTGAGGTCTATGTAAGCATCGCTCCGAAAACCAAGCTGCGTGTTTATTATATAGAAACAGCAAAGGGGATCTCTGAAGTTCGTTGGAGCCCGACAACCAAAGCATGGCGTACGGTTGATCCCAAAGACCCCTCAAATCCCGGTCAGATTATGCACCCTGAAAAAAACAAATGGGTCGTTACCTCAGTCACGGAAGGTGGCGGTATTCAACCTGAGATGGGTATACAGAGGTTGCGTAATGATTTACCAGATAAAAAAATTTCCTTTGATACCCAGCATGCAAAAGAAACTGAAGGAGTGGATGCGCGGGCCTTACTTGAAGAGCTTTACAGGCGTGATTCGACCAGACTGGCGATGGCTAATCCTGCAGAGCGAAGCAAATATTTAATGGCGCCCGTTGCCAATTTCTTGAGCGATCATGGCTTCGAAAACATCCGCTATCGTGGTATGGCTGTTTTTGTAGATTCTGTGGATCAAATGCCCGCAAATCACTTTGTTGTTATCGGTGCTAAAAATAATCGCGACTATGTTTTCGATCTCACGGCGGGAGCGTTCTCCAGAAAATATGATGAATTCAGTGGCCCTGTTATTCTTCCTGAAGAGTTGTGGGCGCAGAAATACGCAAATATTAACGGTGCCAGCCTGATTAAATATGCTGATTATAAATCCCGTGTAAAAGCGAATGAGATATTCGGTGCGTACAGCGAATATACTCATCATGGACCTGAAGCTATCATTCCCAATGCGAAAGTACTCAGGCGCCCTGAATGGTATTACCCCGATTCGGTAGCGGCAAATAACAGTGCTGAGGTAGTGAAAACTGCGGCGCTCTGGCCCGGTGCAGGAAATGAACTTATGTCATCGGTGCGCCGTAGCCAGAAGAGAACGGTCACCACTGACGATGCTGCGGATTACGCTGTGGATCTGCTCGAAAATAGTGAAATGCTGAATAAAGAAACGGCGAATTTACTCCGTCAAAGTTTGAAGAATATGAAAGAGGGGGGAATGGCGATCGCCGAAGTCACGGACCTGTTCAATACACCGCGGCAGATTACCTCTCAGCACGATCTCCTCTGTGTGGAAAAAGGGGAGATGCTGATTTTCTTCAGGACGAATACCGCTGCGCAGGCCTCACCGGCGCATTCGTTTCACACTATGGTCAGCGTCGGTAACGGACGTTTTGCCGGCATAAATAACAGCACGCTTGATAATGTGCTCACCGACGATCCCCGCATACTGCTGGCTGAGCAGCTCGGTGACTTTACAGGGAGCCAGGTCAAACGTCATGCAGACGGTGAAAAAGTGCAGATCTTCGCGGCCAGGCCGACAGGGCTTCTCATCGCGGAAAAACCTGCATTACGCGACATAACCAGCACGATTCCTGCTGACACGGACAGCATTAACGGGTTAACCGATTTGCTGGCAGAATCCGGGAAATTGTCGCCCGAACAGGCTCAGGAATTAGCGCGAGCGCTTCAGCCGGTGGTTAACAACCCCGCGCCTGTTTATGGCCAAATTGGCGCCATTGAAGAGGTGCTGGCTTCACCCGTGAGTATCAGAACCGAGGCCGAGATGATGGCTGTGCCGGAGGGGCACCTTGTTACCTTTATGCGCATCGGTAAATCAAATAGCGGTCATGTGATGTACAGCCTCGGCGATGGTGAGTTTGTCATTATCAATCCTGCAAAGCTCGATGCTTCATTAGCCGATAAAAGTGCAATCATTCACGCCAGCGATATCCCTTCCGACGTGCTGCGCCATAACATGGTTTCTGGCGGTGAAATTGCCCTGAAAAAAATGCGCGTTTCGGCGCTACTGGGTCAGGGGAGCGCATTTTCTGTAGAAGGTGGCACGCTGTCCATTAAAGCGATGGGGGGGCCCGGTGCGGTTAATAGCATGGATGCGCAGGAGCTGGCGGATACTATCCGCGGGTTAGCAAGAAGCGACGATTTTGCCGTTGATTTATCCAGGATAAATGAAATCAAGTTTTATAGTCACTTTGGTGCCTTTGGTTCGCTACCGGTGGGTAAAGCGCTGGCCTGGCTCCTGAATAAAAAGGTCACGGCGTATCCGATATTTTATAGCCCTAAATTACAGGGCAAAGAGGCGTTACTGTCGGAGGCCAGAACATTTCTTCCTGAGGATTTATCTGCAGATGAACTCGCTTTACTGGCTAAACAGCAAACACATAGTCATGAATTTTGGCAACATACTCGCTCATTATTCGGTGATAAAGCCGCAACGGAAAGTGTGGAGATGAGCAATGAACTTAAAGATCTTTTACTTAAAGTGGCTGATTATATTCGCGGCAAGATATCAATAGATGACTTTTTGGAGGGTATGCCTCACTTTACCAATGGATTGATGATTTTAAAGGTTGGTCTGAACATTCTTTATAATCATGAAGAGACCGATTTTGACGGCTACGTTTCGCTAACTTGTGATGTATTAGGCGCAAGCCGGTTCGGCATAGAGTTGATGATCCATTTTTTTGAAAAGTAACCCGCTGGCGGGATGGCTAAATGGTCGTTGTGAGTGCAGGAAGTATTACTCTCTTTTACCAGGGTAATACTTCCTTTTTTATGGCGACGATGAGAAGGGGATTACTTCTTCACTTCACAGCGTTTTACCACCGGGGGCGCAGGCAGAAGATATTTGCCGAGCGTGACCAGCACTACCGCAAAAATAATCACCCCCAGCGCCAGCCACTCAATTGAGGAGAGGTGCTCACCCGCAAAGGTCGTGCCGAGCAGCACCGCCACCACGGGGTTGACGTAGGCATAACTGGTGGCAACAGCGGGTGTGACATTGCGGATCAGATACATGTAGGCATTGATGGCGATAATTGAGCCGAACAGCGCCAGGTAGCCGACGGCAAAGAAACCCTCAATAGGCGGCACGGCGGCCAGGCGCTCGCCGCTGAGCGCGGAGGCGGCGAGCAGTACGATCCCGGCGGCCAGCATCTCAATTGCGCCAGCCATCATGCCGACCGGCAGTTCAATACGTGAGCCGTAGACGGAGCCAAACGCCCAACTGAGTGAGCCAATCAAAATCAGCCCGGCTCCCCACGGATTACCGCTTAAGTTCCCGCCGCTGTTAAGCATTACGATGCCAACCAGGCCAATGGCGATGCCCAGCCACTCCAGCTTGCGTGTGGCAATACCAAAAAAGCGGCTAAAGCAGAGGGTAAAGAGCGGCACCGTCGCTACCACCACCGCCGCGATGCCGGACGGGACATTCTGGTGCTCAGCAACGGTAACAAAACCATTGCCGACCGCCAGCAGCAGCACGCCAATCAGCGCTGCGTTAAGCAGTGGGCGCAGCGGCGGCAGCTTGTGACCGGTCAGCAGCAGCACGACGGTTAACAGCGTGCCGGCGCAGAAAAAGCGCGTCCCGGCCAGCATAAACGGCGGCCAGCTCTCAACGCCGATGCGGATAACAAAATATGTGGAACCCCAGATAATGTAGAGCGCAAAAAGCGCGCCAATCAGCGGTAAAACCTGCCTGAAACGCATAACCCACCACGGGAAAGGATAAGAGGCTTATAGTTAACGATAAAAGTATTTCCATGGCGAGGGGTTAATCACACCTCTGGTGTTAAATATTTGTTGACATTATGTTCGCTCATTCACCAAGGTTATTTTCGCCTGCTATCTTTTACCGCATACTGTTACACGTTCAACACTCGCTGGGCGGTTTGCGCAGCTTAATTAAAAAGGAAGACATTTTGGCAGGAAGTAGTCTATTAACCCTTCTCGATGATATCGCCACCTTGCTGGACGACATTTCGGTAATGGGAAAACTGGCGGCGAAGAAGACCGCGGGCGTGCTGGGGGACGATCTCTCCCTTAACGCACAACAGGTTACCGGCGTGCGCGCCAATCGTGAGTTACCGGTTGTCTGGGGCGTGGCGCGCGGCTCACTGCTCAATAAAGTGATCCTGGTACCGCTGGCGCTGCTGATCAGCGCCTTTATACCGTGGGCTATCACGCCATTACTGATGCTGGGCGGAGCCTATTTATGTTTCGAAGGGGTAGAGAAAGTGCTGCATACCTTCGAAGCGAGAAAACATAAAGAGAGCCCGCAAGCGCGGCAAAAGCGGCTGGAAGCGCTGGCGGCGCAAAACCCGCAGCAGTTTGAAAAAGATAAAATCAAAGGTGCCGTGCGCACAGACTTTATCCTCTCGGCGGAAATCGTCGCCATCACGCTGGGGATTGTCGCGGATGCGCCGCTGCTCAACCAGGTGCTGATCCTCTCCGGGATTGCGCTTTTAGTCACCATCGGTGTTTATGGCCTGGTGGGGATTATCGTCAAGCTGGATGATATGGGCTACTGGCTGGTGGAGAAGAGGGGCATGCTGGCGCAGGGGCTGGGCAAAGGGCTGCTGTTTGTCGCGCCGTGGCTGATGAAGATCCTGTCGGTGGTGGGCACGCTGGCGATGTTCCTTGTCGGCGGCGGCATTGTGGTTCACGGTATTCCGGCGCTACACCATGCGATTGAGCACTTCGCCAGCACGCAAAATGCGCTGGTGCAGGCAGTGGTGCCGATGGCGGCAAATCTGGTTATCGGTTTTGCTATCGGCGCGGTGGTGATCGCGGTAGTCAACGGCATCAAGCGCCTGCGTGGCGCGAAATAAGCCGCTCCTATTACGCAAAACGTAAAAACTTCGTCTATGGTGAAAACGTTTCACTCTGATTCAGGAGGCAGGTATGGTCTTTGTGGTCAGTGATGAGGTTCAGGCTAAAAAGGGTGGTCCGCGCATGATTGTCACCGGTTACGCCAGCGGTATGGTGGAGTGTCGGTGGTATGACGGCTATGGGGTCAAACGGGAAGCCTTTCGTGAAGATGAGCTAATGCCCGGCGAAGGGCAGCGCATTCACGAAGAAGCATAACCAACCAAACGCCCGGCTCTGCTGGGCGTTTTTCTTGGCAACCGGCGCGCGACAAAAGCAGTTAACCAGACTTTTCAGGGAGCCTCTGTGCGCCACTCCACCTTTAATCATCTGCCCAACAACGCCGGACGCTATTTCGATCCCACCTGGGTGGTTAACCTCTGTTTTGTGATCGTGATGGTCTGCTCGACCGTGCTCACCTGGCGCGAAGTGCTGGTGCTGGAGAACGCCTATGCAACGAGCCAGCGTAGCGCGCTGGAGAATGTCAGCAATGCGCTGGATATGCAGATGCAGGTCGGCGTTGAACGGCTGCTCTTCTTCCGCCACACCATGGAGGCGGCGCTGCAAACGCCGCTCGATCTTAATGTCCTGCGAAAACGCCACGGGGAGTTTGACAGCAAACGCGCATTGCCGCAGTGGCAGATTGGTCGCGATAACCAGCGCACGCTGCCGGTATATGGCGTGTCGGACTATTTTGTTGAACAAACGGCGCTGCTGACCCGCGAT
Source organism: Kosakonia sp. S57 (assembly GCF_016516575.1). Taxonomy (NCBI): domain Bacteria; kingdom Pseudomonadati; phylum Pseudomonadota; class Gammaproteobacteria; order Enterobacterales; family Enterobacteriaceae; genus Kosakonia; species Kosakonia sp. S57. The sequence goes on from NZ_JACVUL010000005.1 coordinate 228,614, forward strand.
AACCCGAACCTGCACAATGAACTGACCGCAGCGATGGAGCTGGGCTACCTGTTTCGTCTCTCCACTCATGCGCAGATGCTGCCGCGTCGCGCCTGGTATATCTCCCGCGCCGGATTCTTTATTACGACGGATACTCAGGCCAGCGAAGAGGCCATTGTGCCTACCTATTACCGTCTGCTGATGCGCCCATGGTTTACCGGCCAGCAGAGGCAGCAGAACCACGGGCGTGGCGTACGCTGGTTCAGCGACCTGACGCCGGGCAGTGAGCATCATGGCGATGTCACGGCCAGCGTACCGCTCGATTATCAGGGCGACTGGCTGGGGGCGCTGGGAGTCAGTTTTTCCGTTGATGCCATTCACGCTCTGCTGATGCACGCCAATCCCGGTGGCGAGAGTGATGAGAAAGGCGACTATCTGCTCTATGACAGCCACTTTAAGCTGCTCACTACCACCTCGCTCGACGACAACGTGAAGCCCGCCTTTAACGCTGAAGAGCGCGCGCGGCTCAGTGCGGAGATAGCGAAAGATACCGTGGGCGGCCTGCGTCTCGGCGCACGCTACATCAGCTGGCAAAAAATGAAACATTTCGATGGCGTGCTGGTGCGTATCCACACTTTGCGCGAAGGGATCAGCGGCGATTTTGGCCGTATCAGCATTGCGATGGCGATTCTGTGGCTGCTGTTTATGACCATGCTGCTGGTGGCCTGGGGAGTGATCCGCCGGATGGTGAAGAATATGTACGCCATGCAGAATACGTTGCAGTGGCAGGCCTGGTACGATCCGTTAACAAGGCTCTGTAATCGCGGCGTGCTGTTTGAACGGGCAAAAATCCTCTCACAACAGGCGCGCATGCAACAGCAGCCCTTCGCGGTGATCCAGCTCGATCTCGATCACTTTAAAGAGGTTAATGACCGCTTTGGTCATCAGGCCGGGGATTTGGTGCTGTCGCATACCGCCGGGTTAATCAGCAGTAGCCTTGATGAGCAGCAGGTTGCCGGGCGCGTGGGCGGCGAGGAGTTCTGTATCCTTCTGCCGGGCTGCACGCTGGCTGAGGCCGCCGCGACAGGCGAGCGTATTCGCCAGCGTATCGCCAGCAAAGAGATCCTCATCCATAAGCATACGACCATTCGCATTAGCGCATCGCTGGGGGTTAGCGATGCGCTGGAAGAGGGGAACTATGATTTTGAACACCTGCAATCCGTTGCCGACCGACGTCTCTACCGGGCGAAGAATCAGGGGCGTAATCAGGTTTGCGCCGACGATGAGAGGCCGAACAGCTGATTAAGCCCCTCGCGCCAGCCCGCTGCGCCCTCAAGCTCGGTGTGGTAGACCCGCTCAGGGGTATCGCGGCGCACTGTCACACCTTCACGATTCAGCCCACGGACGACGATTGCGTAATCGACGCTGTCGAGCAGCGGCGCATCGTTCGGGCCATCACCCAGCCCGACGGTGGTAAAGCTTTTCCCGGTGTAGTGATGATATTGCCGCGTCAGCCAGTTCACCGCCTGATCTTTACCACCGCGCTCATCCAGCACGTGCCAGAAACGCGCCCCCTGCACGAAACGCAGACCGAGCTGCGATAACGCATCGTCAAACGCCGCCATTTCGGTATCGCTGTCGCGCCAGATGAGCGTTTCAGAAGCTTCCTGTAACTTTGCCAGCGCGGCTTGCGCAGGCGGTAGGCCTGTTACTTCCGCCAGTACGCTCTCATCGAGATCGGAAAAGGAGGTAAATTTCCACCCGTGCGTATTACGCAACTCATTCAGCACGCGGGCAATCTCTTCATGGGGGGCGCCGCTCATCAGACGCGGGTAGTGCTCATCATCGTGCCAGGAGTCATCAAGCTGAACTACCGCCCCGTTTTCCGCAATAAACGGCAAACCTTCGAGGCTCAATATCTTTTGCAGGGCAGCCATCTCGGCGGCGGTTTTACTGCTGCATAAAATGACTGGAATACCCTGCTCACGCAGACGGCTCAGCCAGCCGGCAGCGGCCTGCCATTCACCGGTATGGCTATCCATCAGGGTGCCGTCTACGTCGGTAAAAATCAGTAACGGATCGTCCAGGCTCGGCATTGTTGGCTCCTTGGAATCAATAGGGCACTGCATAGATTAATGGTGAGGGCTCCGGGGCTAAATGCCTGTTTTATCGATATATCTTGTCAGGGCAAATATTAGCCGATAGAGTGGGCTCTACATCAGATTCCCCTGATGTGCGAATTTTGTAAGTGCTTCTTGCGTAAGCAAGTTTCCCCGGTCGTTAACCGGCCGGGGTATTTCTTTAGCGGTTCGCTTCCGTAATGCTGAAGTCATGCACATCCAGCTCAAAGGCCTCCGCCAGCTCCCGCCACGTATGATACTCACGCCCGTCGACGCTGACGCGCTGCCCCTCATCGTCGTCAATGCGCCGGACTTCGCTTTCGCTGATCTCATTAATGGCCGCCAGCAGTGCATCGATATCTACCTGCACGTCACGCTTGGCCGTCTCGTCGTACTCTCTCACCGTTTTCATGCTATCACCTCATGGTTGCGTGCTGAGCTTAAGTATAGACGCCAGAAAAAAGGTCACGCTTATGGCACGGGCTGCCAGCCTGCGCGTTTTGATCTACACTGGCGTAAATGTGACTGGAGGAGTGATTATGAAGGTTAACGATCGGGTTACGGTCAAAACGGACGGAGGTCCACGCCGTCCGGGTGTTGTGCTGGCTGTTGAAGCATTCAATGAGGGTACGATGTACCTGGTTGCTCTTGAAGATTACCCGCTCGGTATCTGGTTCTTTAATGAAAAAGATCACCCGGATGGGGTTTTCGTCGAGCTGGCTGAATAATTTATCGCCCTCCATTGCGGAGGGTAGATATAAGAATTGTGTCTTACCGCATATTCACAAATATACCGTTAGTAACATTATCTGTTAGCCGCACTACATGATAGATGACTTGTTTATTGTGCGTTTTAATCTTCCTTTTAATATTTCCTTTATGTGACGATACCGTTTTAGCTTTAATATTCATCTGATCGGATATTTGAATAGTATCTTGTCCTGACATCCACATTTTTAACATGCTGGATTCTGTCCGACTCAATGAAAGTGTTGGCAGATTGATAGTACCGATACTTTTTTTCTCTTTGCTCAAATAATCGCCCAAAATATTGTCCAGCGACTCAGGTTTTATCGATTTTGAGCTAATTAACAAGTTCTTACGGACTAACAGGTACTCATCAAAATGGATATTGGCGATGGCCATAAACACGATAAACAGTGTACGGGGATGCTGATTAATGACCTGCTTTATATGCTGACTGCTGCTTGGATCATGGATAAAGCAGTCTTCATTAATAAACACCACGGAAGGTTGAAATGTGGCGCAAGCTAATTCGAGTTCATCAACAGATTGCACGTCGTTGATATCTCGTTTTTTTACTCCCCGGCTTGTCAGATACCCTGTTAATCCCAACCGGGTATAACTGCATAAATCCATAATAATCGTTGACATGGCATACCCTCACTCAATGCGTAACGATAATTCACCACCCGCCAGAAGCTTCAGAAGCCATACAGGAATATATTACTGAAGTGCATGGGAAGACCTCAGGCGAATCCACTATCCCGTAAAGTTACGTATAATTTGCCAGGAATCATCTTAAAGTAAAGTAAATGTTGCGTTCTGTGAGAATGCTAAAAACAAATAAGCCGCGCCAGGGTTATCCTGGTGACTGTTTTTAAAATTTCACTTTAGGATTATCCTCAGGATGACACTGCAAAGCGGAGGGGTACTATCTCTGCGGCAGTTCGCTGACGATATCTGCCAGCAGATCGAAGATCTCACTGAAGAGACGTTCGCAGAAGGGCGCGATCAGCGGCATCATTGCCGAGATGAGCAGAATACCGACGCTCAATGTGACAGGGAAACCGATAACAAACACCGACAGCTGCGGTGCCATACGGTTCAGCAAACCAAGGGAGAGGTTGATGGTCAGTAACAGGGTAATAATCGGCAGCGCCAGCATTAAGCCATTGATAAAAATCATCCCCGCTGCGCGCGTCAGCGCCAGATACGCATTACTGTTGACCGGGTTACCGCCGATCGGCAGAGTGTGAAACGTGTCGACCAGCATCGAAATCAGCCACAGATGGCCGTTAAAAGTCATAAACAGCAGCAGCGCCAGCATATCGAGAATGCGCGCCAGCACCGGCATGTTTAAGTGGCTGGTCGGGTCGACAAAGGTGGCAAACGACAGCCCCATCTGCAGGCCAATCAGTTCACCGGCGAGACGAATCGTGGCAAAGGCGAACTGCATGGTGAAGCCGAGCGCAATGCCGATCAGAATCTGTTGCATTCCTACCCATAACGCGGCGGGCGCAAAGATACCGATATCAGGCGTGTCCGGCAGCGTCGGGGCAATAACAATGGTGATCAGAATCCCCAGCCCGACTTTAATGCGGCGGGGAATGCGCGATTCGCTCAGGATCGGCGCGGTCATGATCAGCGCCATCACGCGCAGCAGCGGCCAGAAGTACATACTGATCCAGTGCAGCCACTGGTCGCTGGTGACGTTCAACATAGGCCGGGTTACCCGATGATGTAAGGAATGTTGTTGAACAGGGTACGCATGTAATCAAGCAGCAGATTCAGCATCCACGGCCCGGCTACTACGATGGTGACAAACACGGCAATGATCTTCGGAATAAACGACAGGGTCATTTCGTTGATCTGCGTCGCCGCCTGCAAAATGCTGATCACCAGACCGGTAATCAGGGCAATCAGCAGTAGCGGAGAGGCGAGGGCAAGGGCGACTTTCATCGCCTCGGTGCCCATCATCATGACCGATTCGGGTGTCATTGCCGCTCCTAACTGTAAAAGCTTTGCGCCAGCGAACCGACCAGCAACTGCCAGCCATCCACCAGTACAAACAGCATTAATTTAAACGGCAGCGCAATGGTCGCGGGCGGCACCATCATCATCCCCAGCGCCATCAGCACGCTTGCGATCACCAGGTCGATAATCAAAAACGGAATAAAGATGGTAAAGCCAATCTGGAATGCGGTCTTCAGTTCGCTGGTGACGTACGCCGGCAGCAGAATACGCATTGGCACTGCTTCCGGGCCTTCGATCGGCGCGCTGTTAGCGAGACGGGCGAAGAGTGCCAGGTCAGCCTGACGGGTCTGGCGCAGCATAAACTCGCGCAGCGGTTGTGCTCCACGCTCCAGCGCGACATCCACGGAGATTTTGTTCTCGCTGAATGGCTGATAGGCGTCGGCGTAAATCTTATCGATCACCGGCGACATAATAAAAAAGGTGAGAAACAGCGCCAGCCCGAGCAGCACCTGGTTCGGCGGCGCGGAGGGCGTGCCGAGGGCGTTACGCAGCAGGCCAAACACGATGATGATGCGGGTAAAACTGGTCATCATCAGCAGAATGGCGGGCAGGAAGGTGAGCGAGGTGATAAACACCAGCGTCTGCACCGGCAGCGACCAGGATTGACCGCCACCCGCCATCGGCTGGCTGATAAGGCCCGGCAACTGGGCAAATGCGGCAGGCGCCGCCAGCCACAACCCGGCGGCGGCGATAGATAACAAACGGCGCATCACGATCTCCCGGAACGCTTAAGCAGATTCTTCATCACGGCCTGAAAATCGACGTTTTTCTCGTTCACAGCGTCACTGTCGACGGGGGCGGGAGGAAGTTTGTGCAACAAATTGATGTGGGTGGGCGTTACGCCCAGAACCAGACGTGCATCTTCAACATCGACGATCACCACGCGCTCACGCGTGCCGACCGCGGCGCTGGCGGTGACTTTTAATCCCCGGCTGCTGGCGGTCTTACCGCCAAAGCCGAAGCGTTTGGCCAGCCACGCCACGAGTAAAATCACGGCGATGATGCCAAACAGGGCGCCACTCACCTGGATAAGTGGCGAACCGGAAACGGCGGACGGTTGCGAAACCGTGGCCTGTGTCTTCATACGTGCCTCAGCGGCTCAAACGACGCATACGCTCGGACGGGGTGATGATATCGGTAATGCGTACGCCATATTTATCGGCGACCACCACCACTTCACCCTGTGCAATCAAATAACCGTTGATCAGGATATCCAGCGGCTCTCCCGCCAGACCGTCAAGGGCAACCACCGAACCCTGCGTCAGGCGCAGCAGCTCTTTGATGGTCATCCGGGTACGGCCCAGTTCGACGGTCAGCTTCACCGGGATATCCATAATCAGATCGATATCCTGCAGATTGCCGCCCACTTCGCCACCGCCCAGCTGCTGGAACACGGCATCGGCCGCGCTCTTGGTTGCCGGCGGGTTCTTTTGTTCGTTCAACGCGTCAGCCCACAGATCGTCCAGTGCTCCGTTGTTGTCATCGGACGGATTGTTCATATCACTCATTTGGGCTGTTCCTCATTCAGCGAATTCAAAATCGGGTTTATCAAGTGCTCTACACGTAACGCATATTGTCCGTTGACCGTGCCGTACTGGCTGGTAAGCACCGGTACGCCGTCCACATGAGCGATAATGCGATCGGGTTTATCAATCGGCAGCACATCGCCGGGTTTGAGCTTAAGTATCTGCGACAGGCGCAGGGGAATGTCGGCGAAATTGGCAATCAAATTCAGCTCAGAGTGCTGAACCTGGCGCACCAGGTTGTCACGCCAGTTCTGGTCCTCATTACGTGAGTTCTCCAGCGGCGGGTTCACCAGTGTTTCGCGCAGCGGTTCAATCATGCTGAACGGCAGACAGATATTAAACTCACCTGTCAGGTTACCGATCTCAACATGGAACGGCGTATTCACAACGATATCGTTGGGCGACGTGGTGATGTTGGTAAACTTCACCTGCATCTCAGAACGCACATACTCGACATCCAGCGGGTGAATCGCTTTCCACGCGTCGCTGTAGCCTTCAAGCGCCAGCTTCAGCATGCGGTTAATCACGCGCTGTTCGGTGTGCGTAAATTCGCGGCCTTCTACCTTAGTCGGAAAACGCCCGTCGCCACCAAACAAGTTATCCACTGCGATAAACACCAGGCTCGGCGAGAAAACAAACAGGCCGGTACCGCGCAGGGGTTTTAAGTGGATCAAGTTAAGGTTAGTCGGTACGGGTAAGTTACGCGCAAACTCATGATAGGGCTGAATGCGGATCGCGCCGACGGTGATGTCCGGGCTACGACGCAGCAGGTTGAACAACCCCATACGGAACTGGCGCGCGAAACGTTCGTTGATGATCTCCAGCGCCTGCAGACGTTCACGAACGACGCGGCGCTGGGTATTCGGGTCATAGGGGCGAATATCGCTATCGCCTGTTTTACCCGGTTTCGGATCATCGCTGTTATCGCTGTCGCCGTTGAGTAGCGCATCGATTTCTGCCTGAGAAAGAATACTATCGCCCATGTCTTTACCGCAAAATGAAAGCTGTATAAAGAACGTCAGTGACTTCCTGCTTCGGTTGTCCTGGCACTAGTGGCGTTGCGATTGTCTCTTTAATCGCGTTAGCAAGGTTCTGCTTGCCTTCGTTGGTCGCAAGTTGTGCGGCATCCTGACGTGAGAAGAGCATCAGCAGGCGGCTACGTACTTCCGGCAGATATTCGCTCAGTCGTGCACGCGTGGCGTCATCTTTCAGACGCAGCGTAATGCCGACGTAAAGCACGCGATCCGCATCGCCCAGGTTCACCGTAAAGGTGTCGAGTGCGAAAAAGACCGGTGCCGGCGGCGGTGGCGCTTCTACCTTGGCATCAGCCGCAGGTTTTTGCTGCATACGCCAGTAACTATAGCCAGCCGCGGCGCATGCCGCGAGTGTGATTAAAACCAGCAGCGGGATCCAGATAGAGCGCTTGCGTTTTTTTGTGATAGCGGAGTCAGTCATCTGATACGGGCTTCCTGTTAACAGCTTATGCGATGATTATCCCGTGTCCTGCTCCGGTCAAAGGGTGGAAAAGACGGGGATAATCATGCTACCTCTGCCGTTTAGGCGAAGATATCGACTGCGCCAGTGCCGCGAGCGGCGGATTGCAGGCTGGCCGGCGCAACGATGGCTTCATCTTCTTCGCCGCCAAACGTGCCATTATTGCCGGTACGCGAAGGCTGCTGTTGCTGCTGAGAGGCCTGCTGTTGCTGGCCTGCGAAGCTTTCGCTGCTGATATAGCTCTGGCCAAGCTGGATGCCGTTCTCCGCAAGAGAGGTACGCAGCATCGGCAGCGCCGCTTCCAGTGCCTGACGCACATGGCTGTGGGCGGATACCATCTGCAGCTGCGCCTGGTTATCTTCAAGCTTAATTGAGATTTGCACCTGGCCCAGATCTTCCGGATGCAGATGCAGCTCGGCACTCTGCTGGCCCTGGCGGGTAAAGAGCGTTACGTGCTGGCTAATATTCTGCTGCCACTCGTGGCTGCCCAGCGGGGCGCTGATAACCGACGCGGCCACCGGGGCGCTGGCCTGCGCGCCGCTGACGGCGCTCGACACCGGTGCCATGCTGGCGGTGGTGTTGGTGGTCTGCAGCGCAGCCGTTTCATGCTCGCGTTTAACGGTGAAGGTTGAGGCGATCGGCGCATTTTGCTGACCATCGTCTGCCGCTTTAAACGGTACGCCGTTCGCTGCGGTATCCGCTTTCCCATTGCGGCGCGGCTGATCGCTATCCACGGCGTCGCTCAGCGTGCGGCCTGCAAGCGCGCTTTTCGCACTTGCGCCAGCATCAATAGAGGCGGTCGTTGCCGTCGGTTTTGCCTCTGAACTGAGCTGCGCTGCTTGTTGATGCGGCAGCATCGCCATCAGGGCGCTCAGCCCGGCTAAATCTTCATTTGGGGTGTCGCTGTCGGCTTTGACATCGCTGGCTTTCGCCGTTTTGCTTAACGCGGCGAGGAGATCGGTTTTCGCCGCAGGCGACAGGCCGGAGAAGAGTTTCGCAATCTCTTCATCGCTCTGAGCGCTGGCAACGATATCCGCTTTTGCATCCTGGCGTGCCAGCAGATCCGCCAGCTTCTGCGCCGGGGTTTGCGCGCGTGCGTCACCGCCAGCCGCCGCGACAGCAGCATCGTTGATTGAACCTTTTGCCAGCTTGCCGCTCAGGGCAGCCGCCTGCAGATCGGCAAGCGTCACCGGGGCATCGCTACCCGGGCGTTGCACGCCGGAGAGCGCGCCGGTCAGCAGACCGAGAAAATCTTGTGCGCCATCAGCGCCTGCTTTACCCGCTGATGCGCCGGTTGCGACATCATCGGTTTGAGTAACTACCAGTTTTGGCAGAGTGATCATTCTGTTTTCCTCGATGACGCTCGTTGTGCAAACTCATCCATTTTTTTCTGATCAAGACGGTTTTCCGCCAGCAACGCCGCGGCGCTCTGACGATCCTGCAGGGTTTGCCAGGCTTGTAAACGCTGTTTCTTCTCGCGCCAGCAGCCGAGCGCGAAATCGACTTTCTCGTTCCAGTGCTTCAGCTGCAGACGATGTTGTTCAATGGCTTTCTCCAGCGTCTGAATAAACTGCTGGTAGTTCTGCCAGCGCTGGTTATCGATCCCCTGGCTCATGGTGTTGTTCAGGCTGTTGCGGTATTCATGCTGATAATCGATCAACATTTTTAACTGCTCTTCAGCCTGCTGGCAGGCGCGTCGCATCTCACCCAGTTTCAGTGCGGCGTCGTCGACCTCTTTTTCCGCCAGATCCTTTAGCGTCGTTAATGCGCTGTTTTGCGTCATAAAGTCAGCTCTCCACTACCTCAGACACCCGGGAAGATAAGCTCTAAAGCCTGCATTGAATCTTCCCACCCGGCACGTTCGAAAATGCCCTGTTGCAGAAACGCTTCCAACTGTGGCCAGAGCGTTATGGCCTTATCCAGCATCGGATCGCTGCCGCGCGCGTAGGCGCCGACGCTCACCAGATCGCGGTTACGCTGGAAGCTTGACAGCAACTGTTTAAAGTTGCGCACGCGCGCGTAATGTTGCTCAGATATCAAGGCGGTCATCGCACGGCTGATGGACGCTTCGATATCAATCGCCGGATAGTGTCCGGCTTCCGCCAGTCGGCGGGATAGAACAATGTGACCGTCGAGGATGGCGCGCGCGGAGTCGGCGATCGGATCCTGCTGGTCATCCCCTTCGGTAAGCACGGTATAAAACGCGGTGATAGAACCGCCGCCGTGAATACCGTTACCCGCGCGCTCTACCAGCGCCGGCAGTTTGGCAAAGACTGAAGGCGGGTAGCCTTTGGTCGCCGGTGGCTCACCAATTGCCAGCGCGATCTCACGCTGCGCCATCGCATAACGGGTCAGGGAGTCCATGATCAGCAACACATGCTGGCCGCGGTCGCGGAAGTCTTCCGCAATACGCGTGGCGTAAGCCGCGCCCTGCATACGTAATAAAGGAGAGACATCCGCAGGTGCGGCGATCACCACGGAACGCGCACGGCCTTCAGCGCCGAGGATGTTCTCGATAAAGTCTTTTACTTCGCGGCCACGTTCACCAATAAGGCCGACGACAATCACGTCTGCCTGGGTGTAACGGGCCATCATGCCTAACAGCACGCTCTTACCGACGCCGGAGCCGGCGAACAGGCCCATACGCTGACCGCGCCCGACCGTTAACAGCGCATTGATGGCGCGCACGCCGGTATCAAGCACATGTTCAATCGGCGTACGTTGCAGGGGGTTAAAAGGTTGCGTGATCAGGGCACCGGTTTCACCGGTATCAGGTGCGGGCAGGCTGTCGAGAGGTTTTCCCGCCCCGTCGAGTACGCGGCCGAGCAGGGCAGGGCCGAGCGGCAGCTGTTTGCTGCTTTGTAAACCATCGCCTAATGCGCTGCGGGCATAGACACGCGCGCCGGGCAGAATGCCTTCCACTTCTTCTAACGGCATCAGAAACAGGCGCTGACCGTTAAAGCCGACCACTTCGCTCTCGACTTCACGGGTCTCCAGACCATCCTGACGTTCAATAATGCACGTCGCGCCGAGCGGCAGCTGTAACCCGGTTGCTTCCAGCACCAGACCGGTGGCGCGGGTCAGCCGACCGTAACGACGCACCGACGGGAGCTGCGTCATTTTGTGTTCGAAATTATCCAGCGTGGTCAGCCAGCGGGTTAAACGTGCGGTCATTACACGACTCCGGGTGCCGCAAGACGGCACAGTTCCTGCCAGCGTGTGGCGACGCTGGCATCTAAATCGCCCTCATCGGCGGAGACTTTGCAGCCGCCCTGATGCAGGGTCGGGTCGCCGCGCAGACGCCAGCCGTGCAGGCTGAGCGTTGCGCCAAGCATCTCTTCAACGCGCTGCAGATCGTCCGGGTGGACGCGCAGCTGCGGTTTGCCGCTAAACAGCGGCTCTTGCTGTAATAGTAGTTGGATCTGTTTGATCAGCGCGCTGTTGTCCACCACCGGCGCATGGCCAAGCACCTGGCGCGCCGCTTCCAGCGCCATCTGCATCAGGCGCGAGGCGATTACGCTATCGAGAGCATCCAGCGTGTACTGGAACTCACTCACCAGTTGCTGCATGCGGGCGTGGATCGGAGCCTGCTGCTGACGAGCCTGGTTCAGACCCTGCTCCATACCCTGGGCAAGGCCTTCCTGAAACGCGGCGTCATAACCCGCTTTGCGTCCTTCGGCGAGACCGGCGTTGTAGCCGCTTTCGTGCGCCTGCATCTGGATCTGCGCCAGCTGCTGCTGTTGCAGCTGCTCGGCGCTCAGTTCGTCCTGCTCTGTCTCTTCGCTCTCATAGGGCGAGGCGGTTTTTTCCTGCTTCAGCAGGGGGGCGAATTCGGCTGCCTGCGGGAACGCCAGATCATCTGGCGTCCAGCGTTTCCACGGCAATTCATTAGACATAGGTATCCTCGCCGCTGCCAATTACCATCTCGCCGGTTTCCGCCAGACGGCGAACGATGAGCAGGATAGCTTTCTGTTCGTTTTCCACCTGCGAGAGGCGAACCGGACCGCGGTTGGCCAGGTCGTCGCGCAGGATATCTGCCGCACGCTGCGACATGTTGCGCAGGAACTTCTCGCGCAACGGCGGCTCGGCGCCTTTGAGGGCGATAAGCAGCGATTCGGAATCCACTTCCTGCAGCAGGCGCTGGATAGAGCGGTCGTCGACATCCACCAGGTTTTCGAACAGGAACATCTCGTCGATGATCTTCTGTGCCAGCTCGCCGTCGAATTCGCGTACTGCGGTAATAACCGCTTCTTCCTGCTGCGTCTTCATCAGGTTGATGATTTCCGCTGCGGTTCTCACGCCGCCCATTTTGCTGCGCTTGAGGTTCTGGCCGTCGAGCAGGTTGTTCAGTACTTCGGTCAGCTCCGCCAGCGCGGCAGGCTGTACGCCGCCGAAGGTGGCGATACGCAGCATCACATCGTGACGCATACGCTCATCAAACAGGGCAAGAATATCCGCCGCCTGCGACCGTTTGAGGTGCACAAGGATGGTAGCGATAATCTGCGGGTGCTCGTCGCGGATAAGGTCGGCGGCACTCTGCGGCTCCATAAAGTTGAGCGTTTCGATGCCGCTGGTGGTATCGCGCGTTTCGAGAATATCTTCCAGCAGGCTGGAGGCGCGCTCTTCGCCGAGCGCTTTTACCAGGACGGAGCGCAGGTAGTCGTTGGCGTTGACGTTCAGCGCCGCGAACTGTTCCGCTTCGTTCTCAAACTCCTGCAGTACGTCCATCAGCTGTTTATTGGAGATCTGACGCACGCTGGCCATCGCGGTACTTAAGTGCTGGACTTCGCGGGCGGAGAGGTGCTTAAACACCTCAGCCGCGCGATCTTCACCAATGGTCATCAGCAGAATGACGCTCTTGTCCGTTCCGGTAAGATTATTGCTCATGTTCATTACTCATCCACTGGCGAATGACCAGCGCCACGACGCGCGGATCGTTATCTGACATTTCGCGAATACGCTGGCTCATGACCTCGGCGCTCAGACGCTGATTACTGCGGCGCTGTTGCTGTTGCTCATCTTTGCTGAGGCGTACTTCCACGGACTCTTCAATTTCATTGCGCGCTTGTGCCGCTTCCTGCACCGCTTTCGCTTCTTCCTGGCGGCGAACCAGCTGCGGACGGACCGCTTTACGCCACAGGATGAAGGCGACAATCAGTACCAGTAACCAGCGACCTGCGGTCATCAACTGGTCGATAAACGACTGCTGTTGCCAGAACGGAAGCTCACCACCGACATCATCGGTCATGTTGAACGGCGAGTTCACGACGTTCAGCGTGTCACCGCGTTTCTCGGTGTAACCCATCGCTTCGCGGGTTAAATCTTCAATCTGTTTCAGCTGATCGGCGGTCAGCGCGGCAGTTTTGCCATCAGCCAGCGTGCGGTAGTTCACCACCACGGCGACGGAGAGACGCTGCACATCGCCAACATTCATCTTGGTGTGACGAATGGTGCGATCGACTTCGTAGTTGTTCGTTTCATTATGCGTCGTGTTACGCGGGCCGCTTGATGCGGTATTGGTCGAGGTCGTCTGCTGACCCTGCTGCTGGCCCTGCGCATTCTGCTGGCCGTTTTGACCGTTCTGACCATTCTGCGGCGTAGTAATCGGCGCAGAGTTAGCCGGAGCCGGCTGGTTGGAGAGTGCGCCAGGCACGCCGCCCGGATACTGACCACCAATCTGCTCGCTGCTGTTAACCTGGCGTGAACGCAGCACTGCTTGTGCCGGGTCACCGCCGTTCGGCGCGTACTGCTCTTCAGTCTGCTCTTTGCTGGCGAAGTCCAGCTGGGCAGTCACCTGAGCGTGAACATTACCGTTACCGACGATAGGGCCGAGGATCGCTTCGATACGACGCTGCACACGGCTTTCGACATCGGCGGTGTATTTCAGCTGCGCGTCATTCAGATCGCGACCGGCAACGCCAGACTGCGTCAGCAGGCGACCGCTCTGATCGACAACGGTCACGTTGCCCGGCGGCAGGCCAGCAACGGCGCTGGAGACCAGGTGAACGATCGCGCTGATCTGACCATCATCCAGCGCACGGCCCGGTTGTAAATTGACGGTGACCGACGCGGAAGGGGATTTCTGCTCACGCACGAACAGCGACGGTTTCGGCATCGCCAGGTGAATACGCGCGCCTTTTACCGGACCGAGGGTTTCGATAGTGCGGGCCAGTTCGCCTTCCAGCGCGCGCTGATAGTTAACCTGCTCGCTGAACTGGCTGATGCCGAACTTTTCTTGATCCAGCAGTTCAAAACCCGCCGCGCCGCCTTTCGGCAGACCTTGCTGGGCGAGACGCAGGCGCAGCTCGTGCACCTTGTCAGCGGGCACTTCAATCGCGCCGCTGCCGTCAGCAAAGCGGTAGGGGATATTCATCTGCGTTAACTGCGTAACGATGGCACCGCCGTCCTGATCGGACAGGTTGCTATAAAGGGTACGGTAATCCGGCGATTTCGCCCACAGCACCATAGCGACAATGATGGCGCAGGCTGCTGCCGCGGCCACCATCAACGGAATTTTTGGGTTCGCGCGTAAGCGGTTGATCCACTCAAGAGATTTATTCTGCGGTGCAGTTGTTGCAGTCGCACTCATTGTGCACCTCGTGACTCTGGGTGGATGTTGTTATGTGAGTTGAGAAACAAATCGGACTCCCGGGTCGGCAAACTCGACAAATGACCATTAAGATGGCGATGTCATTATTTGATGAAATGGATTTTTCTATGCCTCAAATAACCTGGTTTTTTGACGCTATTTACCGCCATCATCTCATTGACAAACTGTTAGCCTTGTCAGGTATCAATCCATCCGGGGAATAATAATGGCTATACAGGGCATTGAGAGCGTTGTCAGTCAGCTGCAGGCAACTGCAGGTGTTGCGCGTGCTCAGAGCGTGGAGAGCGAACCGTCTATCAGCTTCGCCGGGCAACTGCACGCGGCGCTGGATCGCATCAGCGACACGCAGAACGCCGCACGTGTACAGGCGGAGAAATTTACGCTTGGCGAGCCGGGCGTGGCGCTGAATGACGTAATGACCGATTTGCAGAAATCATCGATCTCGCTGCAGATGGGCATCCAGGTGCGTAACAAACTGGTTTCTGCTTACCAGGACATCATGAATATGCAGCTGTAGTTCACAGCCGCAGAGATAAAAAAAACCAGGCCGGAACACTCCCGCCTGGTTTTTTTATACCTTGCGCCGCCTGCTGCGGCGCAAAAGTGGGCTACTTCTGAATCAGGTAGCGGATGGTTGGGCCATCCTGCTGAATATCCAGCACCGTGTAACCGTGGTTGCGCGCATCGAGCGGAATGTTATTAATCGACTGCGGGCAGTCGCTGACCACTTCAAGAATTTCCCCTTTTTTCAACTGCGGCATCGCTTCAAGGGTGGCGACCGCCGGGTAGGGGCAGGGTTCGCCGCTCATATCGAGACGGTAATCAGGCACAATGCTCATGCAGGCTCCTTAGCAGGGTTGGCGGCAGGTTTCTGGCGGCGGAAGAACTGTTTCTCCCAGCCGACCACAAAGAGAAACGCGACCAGTAACAGAAGATAGGTGACCAGCAGACCGCCGAGCGGCCCGAAGGTGTTAAGCAGGTTGATTTTGTCCCAGCTGGTGGCAAGCGTCGGCGCGAGATCGTCCCAGAAATACGCCAGGATGGTTGAGCCAATCACGTTACCCAGCCCGACCCACCAGTAGTGCACCTGGCCTTCGACGGCGCGGTACATCCAGCCCGTTTCACACCCGCCCGCCAGCACAATACCAAAACCGAACAGCAGACCGCCGAGCACCGCATTGGGGCCGGCCCACATGATTTTCGCTTCCAGCCCCAGCTGCACATAGCTGAAAATACCGATGGCGCTCGCCGCCATGCCAAAGATGATCGCCTTCGCCATCATCGTGCGCCCGGTGATCCACATATCGCGGAACGCCGAGGTAAAGCAGATTTGCGCCCGCTCAATCAGCAGACCAAAGCCCACGCCGAACAGCATTGCCAGCCCCAGCTTCGGCTGGTTCATCGCCGTTAACAGCGCCCAGCCGAGCATGCCAATAAACACCAACATACCAAGACGAAAACGGCGCTTCGCCTGATCGGGCTTCTGGGTGAGCGGCGAAGCGGCAGTGACCTTCTGCATCTTCACCGGGATGCGGAACAGCGGCAGCAGGGTAAAGCGCGCGCCGAACCAGGAGCCGATCGCTGTGGCGATGGCAAAAAACCAGGCGTGGAGAGAGAACTGTGGGATCCCGGTAAAGAAGGCGGCAAGGTTACAGCCCATCGCCAGGCGCGCGCCAAACCCGGCAATGATGCCGCCGACAATCGCCTGCGCGATACGGATGCGGTTCTGCGGCATACGCAGTTTCACATTATTAGCCCACAGCGCAGCGGCAAAACAGCCGCCGAACATGCCGATAATCATCATGCCGTCGATGCGCGTCAGCGGCGTGCCCTCGAGGTGGATAATTTTGAAGTAGCCCCACTCTTCGGTGTGCACTCCGGCCAGTTGCAGTAACTGACCGCCCCAGCGGGTAAACTCGCCGGTCACCGCCCAGAAGGTGCCGGTAATGCCGAAATAGTAGGTAGAGAGAATACCGGCCGCGATCACCGCCGGAACAGGAGACCAGAACTTAATAAGGAAGCGGTCTTTGAAGTGTTGCCATGACATAGTAAAAAGCCTCTGAACTCAGAAGGTATGGGGACGTACAGAAAAGTCGTACAAAAGAAGCGGGATGATACACGTCTTCACGCCTGAACCGCTGCACAATAGGGCAAAAACCTGGCGTAGATCAAAGTTGTTCTCGCGCGGTGAAAGGGTGGCGAGGCGCGGCCTTTAATGCCACAATCGCTTTTTTTCACGAGCAGGATGAAGAATGAAAAAGCGTATGATTCTCGGCGCGATGCTGCTGCTGAGCGGCTGCGTGCAGGTGGATAACTATCAGGCGGTGGTGAAACACCCGGCGCCCGCAGGATTAGCGGGTTACTGGCAATCAACGGGGCCGCAGAGCAGCCTGGTCAGCCCGGAGGCGATCGCCAGCCTGATTGTGACGCCGCAGGGCGATACTCTTGATTGCCGCCAGTGGCAGCGCGTAATTGCGGTTCCTGGCAAACTGATGCTGGATGGCGATAAATTTTATAACGTCACGCAGAAGCTGGATGTCTATCGCTTAAGTCAGGAAGGCAATACGCTGGAGTTTGATGGGCTAACGCTGTCGCGCACCGATAAACCGACCGTGGAGTGTCAGCAGGCGCTGGAGAAAGCGGGTCTGGATATTAACCGCTAGGTCGTGCGAAAAGAGGAAAACGTGGCGGGTGAGGGGGGAAACCGCAGCACCCGCCGCTAATGAGATTTACATCTCATTGGGGAAGAGAATATTTCCGGAAAGACGTCCATATGTCGAATTCAGGTTATGTTGTCGGGAGGTTTGACCAACCAATGTCCTCAGCTCGTCCATTCGCTGGTTTAACAATGTCTTCAATAACACTTCATTATCCAGGATTTGCTTGAGCATCGGGCGAATTTGCGCCTGCACATGAGGCGCTGCTTCGCTCGAGTCCTGGAACTGTGTCAACTTCTCAACCGAGGTAACGTACCCCAGTTCGTAGTTGATAAGTTCGTCCCAATGCCCTTCCTTAGCAAGGTTGAGCATGGTACGGCTGGTGGCCAACAGTTGCTGATAGTGGTGGACCAACCCGAGATTTGCTTCCATTAGTAAGTGTCCCGCGCGTTTTGATGAGTGGGGCCAATCTCTTTCCAGGCATCAGCAATATTGCTCAGCAACAGGGTGACTTCATCAATAGCGGCGAGGTCATTATGGAGATTTGCCTGTAAAAGACGTCGTGTCATGTAGTCATAAAGACTGTCCAGGTTTGCCGTAAGCTCGCCACCGACTTCATGGTCGAGTCCCGCACGCAATCCGTTGTTAATGATATTAATTGCCTTTGTAAGCGCCTGTCCTTTACCGGGGATATCTCCCTGCTCAATCAGGATCGCGGCTTTTTTCATGGCGCTTAACGCGCCATCAAAAAGCAATACCACGAGTTGATGCGGGCTCGCGCTCAGCACGGCGCTTTCGACGCCGACCTGAGCATAAGCCTGAATTCCCGATTTCGTATACATGTCCAACCTCAACTAATGGTTTATTAACTCATTGCATTAAACTGTTGGGTCAGATAGTTCCCTGTCGATGTCATGGAGGAGACTAACTGGCTCAAACTGGTGAACTGCGTTTTGTAGCGCGCCATGGTGGCCGTAATCTGGTCACTCACCGCTTTATATTGCGTATCCAGGCGCTTCAGGGTTTTGTTAATGCCGTCGGTCGCGTTCTGGATGCTACCTTTACTGCCGAGAATATCTTTCAGCAGGTTACTCGCCTGAGTCGCAAAGCCCGTGGTTTTGCCATCGCCGGAGAGGAACGTCACCACATCGGCGGATTTTTCATTCAATGCTTTTTCAAGCTTGGTGCTATCAACGGTCAGTTTACCGCTTACATCCTGGGTGATTCCCAGCTGCGACAATACGGAAAAACTGTCATTACCTGACTGTGATGCAGAGAGCTGCGAGCGCAGACGCGTCTGAATGTTACGCAGCGTACCGTCACCCAGCAGATCGCCGTTAGAGGTGTTCTGAGCGCTACTTCCCTGATCCACCGCCGTATATTTTGTCTGGTTAGCAATGGTGGTCTGCAGTGAGTTATAGGCATCGACATAAGCCTGCACCGCTGCTGTCATCGGCGCGTTATCTTTGGTCACTGTCAGCGTTTCCGGCGTACCGGTAGTCAGCTTGTTCAGCGTCAGCGTTACGCCTTCCGGCGCGTCGGTGATCTTGTTGCTGCTACGGGTGATATCGATGCCGTTGATTTTGACTTTCGCATCGCTCGCCGCCACCTGCTGTGTCATCACATTGCTGGCACTGCCGGTATTCGTTGAATCGTAGCTAACGTACTTCGCCAGTTCCGCATCATTAGTGGTGATGGTCATCTGGTTGGTGGTGCCACTGTCGCGCGAGGTCAGCGACAGGTAGTAACTGTTGTCGTCCGCTTTGATGATACTGGCGGTGACGCTGCCCTGTTTGGCGTTAATCGCATCGCGCATATCCGCAAGGCTGGTCTTATCTTTATCCAGCGTCACGGTCATCGGGGTTTTCTGACCCGGCTGCGTGATGGTAATCGTACGCGAGTCCAGGCTTTGGTCGCCTAAATCGGTATCTTTGTTGGCGACTTTCGGGCTCAGCAGCGACTGTGACGCCGCCAGCGCGGATACTTCAATAGAGTACGTACCCGCCGACGCGCTATTAGCGAGTGTGGCAGTAAACGCGGTGTTGGTGCTCGACACTTTCGTCCCTGCGATTGCCGAGGTGTTTTTCAGCGCATCCGCCGCCGTCTGCAGCTTATTAAGGGAGGTTTGCACCACGCCCCAGGCCGTCAGCTTTGCCTTATAAGAGGACTGCTGAGTCGTAATCGGCGTTAGCTTAGTCTGTTCAGCTGTCTGCAAATTGTCATACAACGTATTGAGATCCAGGCTGGTGCCTGCGCCAAGTGAACTTACAGTTGCCATTTCTTCATCCTTCAGTTTTGGACAATCACTGTGGAGAGTATCGGCAGCGATGGTGAAAAGATTAGAAGCTTTTTTTTAAAGCAATGGCTAAATAAAGAGGGTGAATCAGGGGCAGTTTATCGCTTTAAAAAAAATGATCTTTTTTCTAAAGGTTGTTCGGAGGCTGTCGATAATCAGGTTAACGGCGAGAAAGCCGTAGGCAGATGCCTGAATCTGATAACTATTTTTATGAAGGAATTACATCATGGCTGTTATTAATACTAACACCCTGTCGCTGATGACTCAGAACAACCTGACTAAATCTCAGTCTTCTCTGGGCACCTCT